>NZ_JAPZSS010000292.1:0-3857 GCF_027532015.1 Microcystis sp. LE19-131.1A
TGGTCGAGGGAATCAACAATAAACTTAAACTAATAAAACGGAGAGGCTATGGCTTTAGAAACTTTCGGAATTTTTGGGTTAGAAGTATGTTATCTTGGCATCTTGTATGTTGATTTAGCATAAAGGGTAACGAAGAGCCACAACTCCTTTGTGTCTTTTTATAGAAGAAATGGTAGAGCCTGCGGTTGTGCGTTTATTTCAGGAACGGGGCATTGATGTCACCCAAACGATGAGTCGCTTGAAAAGTAAGCGTCCTGGGGCGGCAATGGAGATTGATATTGTGGCGGTGAATGGGAGCGAGTTGGTGGCTGTGGAATGTAAATCTCGACTGTCGAGGGATGATGTAGATGATTTTGTCAGCCGATTACAGCGATTTAAGGTTGCTTTCCCCCAATTTCGAGAGTTTCGGGTTTATGGGGCAGTGGCAGGCATTGAAATTGATCAGGGGATAGATGTCTATGCCTATCGGCGCGGTTTGTTTGTGATTAAGCAGTCGGGGGAAACGGTTAAAATTATCAATGATGCTCAGTTTCAACCTTTGGGTTTTGCTTAAGGTGTTTCATCAGCAGCTTAACAGGAGTCGCACTCATGGTTCTGGTATTTGTAAATCTCGACAAATTTTTCGCGTCAAGAATTCATTGATTTCACGATGGCGCGGAATGGCTGAAGATTTCTGATTGACACGATTTACATAAATCGTATGATTGCCGCCCTCTCTTAAGAATTCACAGCCATAATTTTCTAAATGACGAATTAAGTTTATGCGTTTCATGCAGCCCAGAAAGTAACAGACTCTCGAATCACTTCTTGTCCTTGCAGTTGCTCTTCAGCTAATATACGATTAGCTTCTAAAACTAGCTCAATTGCTTCTTCTAAATTGCTTCTAGTTTCTTCTAGAGTCTCTCCTTGAGTATTAGCTCCTGGCAATTCTTCGACAAAACCAATATAGCCTTCGGGAACTTTCTGGAATATTTTTGTTAGTTTTAGTTGCATGATTTACCTCAGAATTTTAAATTATATCACCCACCATCATTAAAGTTAGCGGTGCGTTACGGCTGCTGAAGTGAAGCTAACGATATAATCGGATACAGCCCAAGCTGCATAATTAAGAGCCTGACGAATATCTTCCTCCTCCAACTCTGGATAAGCCTCTAAGATTTCCTGAATAGATAACTGACTAGCCAACAGTTTCAAAACAAATCCTACAGTGATACGCATTCCTCGAATCGTTGGCTGTCCAAGACATATTTGTGGATTAACAGTAATACGGTCTAACTCTTTAATCACCGTGGAACTCCTGAGATAAACTCCTCCTATATTGTTACATACAGCAATGAATGTTGAGCAAGTTTCTGCGCCGCTGCGTGTGAATTAAGCGGTGACGAGAGTAAATATGTTACTCCGGGCTGTAAGCTTGGCTCCTCGTCCTTTTTCTCATAAAGCTATCTATTCACCGCCCATGGGAAGATATCGTATTCAATCACAGCTTCATAGCCTTAACAGCATTTATCCACCAAATAACACCAATCACGGGTTGAGGTTTCGTTGAGGACATCGAGAGGGAAAAGCCTTTTTGGATATTCTGAGCGTTAGCGGTGGTTTTAGAATACACCATCTCTAGGAGCCTATCTTGCTATAATGTAAACTGTCAGGAGTCATTTTGGAAACCATCATGGAAATAAAAAACATTAAACAAAAAGCCAGAAATTTAATCGATAAATTGCCGGATAATTCTACATGGGATGATTTGATGTATGAGATTTATATGAGACAGGCAATTGAAGCGGGGTTAGCCGATAGTGAGGCGGGAAAGGTTATTTCTGTTGCAGAGGTACGCACTAAGTTCAAGCTAGAGCCATGAAAGTTTTCTGGACAGAAACCGCAGTTAATCATTTATCATCCATCTACAACTACATATCACAAAACTCCCCTCAATATGCTCAAAGACTGGTGGAAAGATTGACCAGACGCTCAGAACAGATCGCTAATTTTCCCTTTTCGGGTCGAATTGTTCCAGAGTTTGAAACTGAGCAGCTCCGAGAAGTTATCGAGGGTTCTTATCGCATAATTTATTATATCAAGCCTGAGCAAATCGATGTTATTGCGGTACTTCATGCTGCCCGAAACATTGAAAATCCACAAGATTAACGATAATCCAAGACCATTGGGGGAGTAAATTAATGGCAGCAGTGAAGATTACCAAAAAGCGCAAGAAAGCTCCAACGGGTTAGCTATCCCTCTGGGAGGAGTGGGAGGCCAATAGTCCAGAAATTATTGAGGTGGCTCATCAGTTCATCTTGACTAATTGTCACAACCCGCAGCGGGCGATATTTCTCGATTGATCTTAAATCTTTGGTTGAGACTGCAAGAAAGCTCATGTTACGCTACTGCGAACCCATCCTACAAATAATTGTGTCTCCCTACTTAATTCTACAGGGGATGATACACAGGTAAATTAAATGTAATTTATTATGTTTAATTAATAGTAATAGAATTGGTGCGTTACGGCGGATTGTTGGTTTTATTTTATTATCCGAATTAGTAACCGCAAACACGCACCCTACTGGATTGTTTCAGCTAATTTGGTGTATTAGAAAAATGCTATAAGTTCTATAATCTAAGACTTTAAGCCGAAATCTATTGCCCTATTTTAGCTGAAACAATCCACTACACTTTTGCTTTTTTTGTAGTAGGGGCAATTGATGAATTGCCCCTATAGATAGCGTTTAGGTGTAAACCAGTACAAACTTCACCAAATGAATCACTGGACGGGTACAGCGTCAGGTAGTTTGTATGTTCCATTCAAGACAGACTCACCGGGACGATAAATCCGCATAGCGAAATTCCAGCCCTCGGTTACATCTACCCGATTGGGAACATCGCCACAGTTCTCTTGCGATCCGAAATACACGGTGAAGGTGCCGTCGGAGTTCAGATTTACATTGGAGGAATTGACGATGTTCTTCTCTTTTTCCATGTAGCCGTTACTGTTATATACGGTGATGGACCAGAACGCCTCATTATCTGGAACATCATAGGTCGCTTTGTGACAAATATTGTAATTATGATCCCCATCGTAGTTTAGATAGATTGCGTCCCATTCAGGTAAAAGCCCCCACCCAGTGGCTACCACGATGTGACGGGTATCCTCGTTGACCTGGCCACGCGGTCCCATCATCCCCGTCACACTGCTGTATTGGGCTGCATCCTTTTGATACTGCAAAGTTAGGGCTTGCAGCGATTCTTCGTCCCACTTGAACTCGGGCAGTGGATCGGCACTGTTGGCATTGATGCTGAACTGATCCTGCAACTTGTGGACCAGATCCAATTCATCCTCGTCTATGGGATTGAACACTTGGATGCGGACGAAGAGACCCAAGTATTTAGTGTCATGGGGCAATTCATA
Source organism: Microcystis sp. LE19-131.1A (assembly GCF_027532015.1). Classification (NCBI taxonomy): domain Bacteria; kingdom Bacillati; phylum Cyanobacteriota; class Cyanophyceae; order Chroococcales; family Microcystaceae; genus Microcystis; species Microcystis sp. LE19-131.1A. The sequence continues at coordinate 3,407 of NZ_JAPZSS010000292.1, forward strand.
CGTTCCGGCTTCGTAGATCACCTTGGGGCAATAGTGGTCGTTATCCACGAGTTCAACCGATACGTAGCGATCTCGAGGAAATTCAGGGACGGTGATGGTGGCACCTTTAGACGTATCGACAACGCTCTGGGAGTAGAGAGTGTCCCTGTTCATCCGGATGATGGGTTGCAGGTCCAGCGGCGTGACGTTGCGTAAGTGGTAGAAGCGATTCAGGCCTCCCGCCGTTTTAACGATGGTGCCAAACTGCCGATCGCATTCGGCACGGATATAGGTCTCTGGTGTGACCAGGACATTGTTATTTTCTGCCATGATTGTCTCCTAAGAGAATTACAGAGAATGATTGATCCTATAATAACGGGAAAATCCTCAGAGTGAGGAACTCGCATGAAACCAGCATCCCTGATTCAACTAACCGATAGTCTGAAAGCCCTTTATATCAAAACTGCCCAAA
>NZ_JAPZSS010000199.1:0-9869 GCF_027532015.1 Microcystis sp. LE19-131.1A
AATCCTTATCTGGCAAGGGACTTAATTGATTAGCTCGTTCTAGATTGAAAACAATTGGCAAAAATCGCAGCCATGTCTTTCTATATAAGGGTTTCACCCCTTATAACTCCCGTCCATTGCATAACACAAACCGAAGAACCAAAATAATCAAAGCTTTTTGCTTGGTTGGATTCTAGGCTATTTAAGGGATTAGGCTCATTGAAACTACTAATTTGCTATAACCAGTCTAGGAGAGCCTTACTGATTACTGTTTACTGATTACTGTTTACTGTTTACTGATAACTGACCTAGCTTATGAACCGTCAAAAATTTACTTGGGGATATTCTAGTTATAAATTGCGTCAGAGAGAAAATTTTAAAGAATTTCTGTGTTTACTGGGATTATTAATAGCGGCCTTAATTATCTATCTAGTGGGATTAGGTAATTTACCCTTGCGGGATTGGGATGAGGCAACAATCGCTCAGGTAGCCAAGGAAATTAGCCAAACCCCCCTGGAACAATTGCGCTGGTTATTTCCTAGTCTTTGGGGTGATCCCTACCTGAATAAACCGCCGTTGATTCACAGTTTAATTGGTCTAACCTACCATTTTTGGGGCATCAATGAGGCCAATACTAGACTAATTCCCGCTTTTTTTACAGCTTTATCGGTGCCGCTTCTCTATCTTCTCGGTCGAGAAATTTTTCCCGCTCGTTTGCCAGCTTTACTGTCGGCCTTGATCTATTTAACTCTTTTGCCGGTGGTGCGCCATGGCCGTTTAGCCATGTTGGATGGAGCGGTATTGTGTTTTGAAATGCTGATGTTTGTTGGTTTACTGCGCTCACGACGCGATTTACGCTGGTCTGTGGGGGCGGGGTTAGGATTTGCCCTCCTTTGTCTGACTAAGGGTATTATGGGGCTATTATTGGCGGGTATCGGCTTTATTTTTCTGCTCTGGGATACCCCCCGGTTATTAACGTCTGCCTATTTTTGGTCGGGTTGGTTATTGGGAGCAACTCCCGCTTTTGCCTGGTATAGCGCCCAATTTTGGCACTACGAGCGGGAGTTTCTCGATTCCCTTTTTGTTCAACAGTTAAAGCGAGTTAGTGACGATCTGGACAATCATCGCGGACCGTTTTGGTATTATCTGCTAGAAATTATTAAATATAGTTGGCCCTGGTTAATTTTCTCGGTTTTGGGTTTACGTTTAGCTCGTCAGGAATATCTCTACAGTTGGGCGAAGTTACTGTTAGTTTGGACGGGTGTTTATCTGTTGGTGGTTTCGGTAATGGCGACTAAGTTGCCTTGGTATATTCTGCCGATCTATCCGGCCTTGGCTTTAGCGGCCGGTTATGCCTTGGCGCAGATGGTTAATCTTCCCATCGATCGCTCCTATCATCCAATCTGGTCAATTATCCTAGGTATTATCGGCGTTGTGACGGGTTTATTAGCTTTAATAGCCTATTTCCCTGGTAATTTTGCCCCTATTGAACCTTTCCATCCTTTGATTCTTTTAACCTTATTGTCACTGTCCCTGACCATGGTGACAACGGCAATTTTGTTAGCTCGGCGCTCGGAACAATTCAGCGTGGTTTTACTCTGGGGAATGTTGGTTTCTTTGTTTATTTTTGTCAATTCTCCCCTGTGGATCTGGGAATTAAATGAGAATTTCTCTGTCAAACCGGTGGCGAGTTTAGTACAGAAATATGTGCCAGCAGATCACCCTGTTTATATTGCTTTTGCCTACGAGCGCCCCTCGTTAAATTTTTATAGTGGTCGTCGGGTTTTTCCCCTTGCTGCTGAAGAATTAATCAATCATTGGCAAAGTCACAAGCAACCTTACCTAATTATCGATCGTCAAACCAAAGAAGCTACTGATTTAGGAGGATTAAAGGTGATCGGCTCTACGGATTCCGGTTGGTTTTTGGTGACAAAGCAGTAGTGGGGTTAATTTTGTGCATACTTTCGATCTTAGGTTTGCTGGGTAAAATGTATTCTAAGATACAGTCCTGCTGGCGAGGGAGTGGGAGGAACCCGACCGACACAGAGGACACGAAGATTGATCGCTTCTATAGTAAGTTAAACTGATCACACAAAGGATAAGAGAGCCAAATTTTACCAGTTGCGTTAAAATCACCCCTAGCGATGAAACGCAGCACTTTTGTAATTGTTGAAACCGAGATTAATATGCTAAATAGGTCAATTACGGCCGAGAAAACCGAGGAATTCGCTCCTGCTGACCTGCAAGACCTGCTAGACTGCACCGATAGCTTTGTTAACCGTCATATTGGGCCGACGGAGACGGAAATCGAGAAAATGCTGGCGGTTTTGGGTGTTGCCACTGTTGAGGAGTTAATCGCTCAAACTGTCCCGTCAGGAATTCGTTTACAAAAAAGCCTTAATTTACCACCTGCCTTGAGTGAATACGCCGCTCTTGCCCAATTAAAAGCTATTGCCTCGAAAAATCAGGTATTTCGCTCCTTTATCGGCCTGGGCTACCATGACTGTATCACCCCGCCGGTAATTCTCCGCAACATCTTAGAAAATCCGGGTTGGTACACCGCCTATACTCCCTATCAAGCGGAAATCGCCCAGGGACGCTTAGAAGCTCTCTTAAACTTCCAAACTCTCATCACTAGCTTAACCGGTCTAGAAATTGCTAACGCTTCCCTCCTCGATGAAGGAACAGCAGCCGCGGAAGCGATGAGCATGAGTTACGGACTGTGTAAAACTAAAGCCAATGCTTTCTTTATCTCTAGTAGTTGCCATCCCCAAACGATTGAAGTTGTTAAAACCAGAGCGATTCCTTTAGGCATTGACATTATTATCGATGATCATCGTCTCTTTGACTTTCAAACGCCGATTTTTGGCGCATTATTACAATATCCAGCCACCGATGGCGTAATTTATGACTATCGAGAATTTATCGCCAAAGCGCAGGAAAATGGGGCTTTAGTCACCGTTGCCGCCGATATTCTCAGTTTAGCTCTGTTGACTCCCCCCGGCGAATTGGGGGCTGATATTGCCGTGGGTAGCAGTCAACGCTTTGGGGTTCCCTTGGGTTATGGGGGTCCCCATGCCGCCTATTTTGCCACCAAAGATGTCTATAAACGCAGCATTCCGGGGCGCATTGTCGGGGTATCGAAGGATAGTCAGGGTAAACCCGCACTGCGTTTAGCTTTGCAAACCCGCGAACAACATATCCGCCGGGATAAAGCCACCAGTAATATTTGTACCGCACAGGTGTTACTAGCGGTGATTGCTTCCATGTACGCGGTGTATCACGGACCGGAAGGAATCAAGAAAATCGCCCAAAGAGTGCATAAATTAACCGCTTTATTGGCAACTGGTTTAAAAAAGTTGGGTTATCAAGCGGGGAAAGAACCGCACTTCGATACGCTCAAAGTTACGGTATCCACGGGAGTTAAGGATATCTTCGCCAAGGCAAAAACCCATAAGATTAATCTGCGTTATTTTGATGAGAATAATCTAGGAATTAGTCTCGATGAAACCACCAGTCTCAGGGATGTGTGGGATTTATGGCAAATTTTTGCCCCAACCGAGGAATTACCCTTTACCACGGCGGAATTAGTCGAGAAAATTAGTCTAGAATTACCCGCTAATTTAACCCGTACCAGCGCCTATCTTACCGAGCCGGTGTTCAATCGTTACCACTCGGAAACGGAATTACTCAGATATCTGCACCGTCTGGAAACAAAGGATTTAGCCTTAAATACTTCCATGATTCCCCTCGGTTCCTGTACGATGAAACTCAATGCCGTAGCGGAGATGATTCCGGTAACTTGGGCAGAATTCGGCAAATTACACCCTTTTGCCCCGATTGACCAAGCAGAAGGCTATCAACTGCTCTTTCAACAGTTAGAGACTTGGTTAGGGGAAATTACCGGGTTTGATGGCATTTCTCTACAACCGAACGCTGGTTCTCAGGGAGAGTATGCCGGTTTACAGGTGATCCGAGCCTACCATGAAAGTCGCGGTCAAGGTCATCGTCAGATTTGTTTAATTCCTGAGTCCGCTCACGGGACTAATCCTGCCAGCGCTGTTATGTGTGGTATGAAAGTAGTGGCGGTTAATTGCGATTCTCGGGGCAATATTGATATTGATGACCTGAAAACTAAGGCCCGGAAGCATCAGGATAATCTAGCGGCTTTGATGGTAACGTATCCTTCCACTCACGGCGTTTTTGAAGAGGGAATTAGCGAAATTTGCGCCTTGATTCATCAATACGGTGGTCAAGTCTATATGGATGGCGCCAATATGAATGCTCAAGTGGGTTTATGTCGTCCGGCGGATTTTGGCGCCGATGTCTGTCACTTGAATCTCCATAAAACTTTCTGTATTCCCCACGGTGGTGGCGGCCCCGGTATGGGACCAATCGGAGTAAAATCCCATTTAGTGCCTTTTCTGCCGGATGTTTCCCTAGTTTCGGCGAAATTATCCCCAGAAACCGCTAACGGTAAGCATCAGGACTCGATTGGGGCAATTTCGGCCGCGCCTTGGGGTAGTGCCAGCATTTTGGTGATTTCTTGGATGTATATCGCTATGATGGGGGCAGCCGGCTTGAAAAAAGCGACAGAAGTGGCAATTTTGAACGCTAATTATATGGCTTTTCGTCTGGAGTCGGCCTATCCAGTGTTATTTAAGGGTAGCGCGGGAACGGTTGCCCACGAGTGCGTGATTGATTTACGTCCCCTGAAAAAACAGGCCGGCATCGAGGTGGAAGATGTGGCAAAACGCTTGATGGATTTCGGTTTCCACGCGCCGACGGTTTCTTGGCCGGTGGCGGGTACAATGATGGTGGAACCCACGGAAAGCGAATCTTTGGGCGAATTAGACCGTTTTTGTGAAGCTTTGTTAACTATCTATCAAGAGGTACAAGCGATCGCTAATGGTAGCATGGATCCCCACGATAATCCTTTGAAAAATGCCCCCCACACAGCTGCGGTTTTAACTGCCGATGATTGGAGTCGTCCCTATTCCCGTCAACAGGCAGCCTACCCGCTTTCTTGGCTAAAAGATTATAAATTCTGGCCGGTAGTGGGACGGGTTGATAATGCCTACGGGGACAGAAATCTGGTTTGTTCCTGTGAGGGTATGGACGCTTATAAGTAGGGTTTGCGGCAAAAAGCTTTTCCTGGGTGTAGGGTGGGGTGCATCTCATTTTTGTAAATCTACTAATTTGGGATTTTTCAAGGGAAACTTTCTCCTAAAATTGGGTGTGTTACTTTCAGTTTTATCACTCAATCCAAGCTTTTGGGGGGTTCTACCCCCCAAACCCCCCGTTGGGGGCGTGGCGCCGCCCCCAAACCCCCCGCGCATTAGCTTTTCGGTGGGATGCTTACACGCGATTGTTCATATTTTTGTACCAATTTCAGAGTTACTGATAATTGCTGATTGTCGATATTTCTGCAAATGTGGGATGCAGCCGTGGGGTGCGGGGTGTCGGGTGTGGGGAGAATAAATAAAAATAATCTCCTGTCTCCTGACTCCTATCTCCTGACTCCTAACCCCACCAACAAACTTTTTCAGCCAACCCTATTTTAAACACCTCTTGTGCCACTCGCTCGCAACTGCCTACTGTTCCTAAACCGGCCTTAGTTTCTGCGTATTCATCTAACATTTTTTGCCGACGTTGCTGATTTAATAATAAATCTAGACATTCCTGCATAATTCTCTCTGGGTTAGCTTCCTCTTGTAATAATTCGGGAACAATTTCTCGCATTAAAACTAAATTTACTGGTGAGACAAATGGTACAGAAAGCTTCATAATATTGCGGGCAATCCAAGCAGTAACTGCACTTAAACGGTAAACCACCACCTGCGGCACATTTAATAAAGCAATTTCGAGATTAACTGTACCAGACTTAGCCACAGCCAGATCGGCCGCAGCAATCGCTTCTAAAGTCTGATCTCGTTCCATAATCACCGCATTTAATCCGTATTCCGCCACTAATTCTCGCATTTTTGGTTCGTATAAAGCTAGGGGAACGGGAATTAAAAACTTAATATCGGGAATTTTTTCCTGTAATTTTTTAGCAGCAGCACACACCGTCGGCACGAGATATTTAAACTCCTGTTGACGGGAAGCAGGTAATAAAGCGATCACTGTTTCTTCGGGTTTTATTGCCCATTTTTGCCGCATTTCTTGCCGATTGGGAGCATTGGCCATACGATCAACTAAAGGATGTCCCACCCAAGTTACCGGTAAACCTTTTGTTTCAAAAAAACGAGCTTCAGCGGGAAAAATTGCCAATAATTTATCGGTGACGGCGATTAATTTTTCCGTATTAAATAACTTTTCTGCTGTGGCCCTTAGTTTAGCTGAGGGGATATTTTCTTCCGACCAAATCCACACCTGTGGGGCAATATAATAAATAATTGGGACATCGGGAATAATTTTTTTAGCCGACTGACCGATCGCCACATTTGCCCCCACATAATCAATTAAAATAATGATATCAGGGGGATTATCTCTAAAAAACTCTTTTGCTCGTTTTTGTAGTTGTAAAGTTGGCCAAATAAAGGGGATAGATTCAATTAATCCCATGGCAGCCAGTCGAGTGGTTTTACCCAACATTTTTGCTCCGGCTAACTCCATGCGATCGCCACCTAAGGCAAAAATTTCTAACTCAATTGCCTGGGTTTTAGCTAGTTTAAAAAGGGATTCAATCAGCATGGCTGCCTGTAAATCACCCGATACCTCACCCGTACTAATAAATATACGCATTTGGATAATTATTTGATAATAAAAGAATTCAGGAGACAGGATTGCTGGAGATAGGATTGCTGGAGATTGTTTTTATTTATTCTTCCCACTTCCCCATCACCCTACACCCCACTTTCCACACCCTGTTCCTCAATCAAGAAATTATTTTCCCGGAATTAAACCGCGACGTTTTTCTCCCGTGGTAGAGGATTGTAAAAATTGACAGAGATGTTGAACATGGGGGTTATCGGTTAAGAGAGAAACTTGTTCTAAAGCCTCCTGAAGATTTATATTAGAACGATAGATAATCCGAAAAGCTTTTTTCAGTAAAGTTAAATCTTCATCGGTAAAACCGGCCCTTTGTAAACCGACTAAATTAAGAGTTCGCACGCGACAGGGATTGCCTTCCACTAAAGTAAAAGGGGGAACATCGCGATCAATACGACTCATTCCTCCTAACATGGCCATTTTGCCAATATGAACAAATTGATGTACTCCTAAAACCCCTCCGATAACTGCTTTTGATTCGATCTGGACATGACCGGCCAAGGCGACACTATTAGCGATAATAATGTTATCTTGCAAAATACAATTATGGGCAACGTGAACATAGGCCATTAATAAATTATTACTGCCAATTTGGGTAACTTCTCCCGTATCCGTGGCGCGATTAATCGTGACAAACTCGCGAATTTGGTTATAATCACCAATTTCTACGCTACTTTCGCCCCCTTTATACTTTAAATCCTGTGGTTCATTACCAATAACAGCCCCAGAAAAAATATGATTACCCTTGCCAATTTTAGTCGGACCTTCAATGACCACATGGGCATCAATAATTGTATCAGCTTCAATTTCCACATTGGCCCCGATCACAGCATAGGGACCAACTTTAACCTTGGGATCAAGTTTTGCCGACGGATGGATAACCGCAGTGGGGTGGATTAACGTATTCAAAGGGAAGTCTCCCGCGCTCAACTTCGTCACTGTATGAATCATGGTATAGCTTATCCTATATTGGACAGATTGTGATCAAGATTGATAGCGGTTGCTTAGGGAGGGGACGACTTTAATGGGGAACCAGAACCCGATAAACTATTAACCAGATTCTCTTGGTTCCTTCGTCCCTCCCATCCTGATAAAAAATATATGAGCAATAATAGACCTAAAATTATAGTCTTAGATGACGACCCGACAGGTTCCCAAACAGTCCATAGTTGTCTGTTATTGATGCGGTGGGATGAAGATACTCTCCGCTTGGGATTGGCAGATAATGCGCCAATTTTCTTTGTTTTGACCAATACTCGCGCTTTAACCCCCGAAAAAGCCGAGTCTGTCACGCGAGAAGTCTGTCATAACCTGAAAACTGCCTTAACTAAAGAGGGAATCGAGGATTTTTTGGTGGTTAGTCGTTCCGATTCTACCCTGCGCGGGCATTATCCGATCGAAACTGATGTTATTGCCGAAGAATTGGGCGGTTTTGATGCTCATTTCCTGATTCCAGCCTTTTTTGAGGGAGGTAGAATCACCCGTGATAGTATTCACTATTTAATCATCGATGGCGTTCCCACTCCCGTCCACGAGACGGAATTTGCTCGCGATTCGGTTTTTGCCTACCATTACAGTTATCTGCCGGATTATGTGGAGGAGAAAACGCAAGGTAAAATTAAAGCAGATGATGTAGAGAGATTTTTACTGGCAGATATCCGTCAAGGTAGTTTAGAACGACTGCAAAAGCTCAAAAATAATCAATGTGGGGTGGTAGATGGGGAAACTCAAGCGGATCTCGATCGCTTTGCTGAAGATATTTTAACCGCCGCAGGGGAGGGAAAAAAATTTTTATTCCGTAGTGCCGCCAGTATTTTAACTTCTTTGGCTAATTTAGGAACTCAACCGATCGCACCCGAATCTATGGGTAAGTATAAGCCCACGGGGGAAGCTGGGGCAATTATCGTCGGTTCCCACGTCAAAAAAACTAGCCAACAATTAGATAAACTGCTTCAACAACCCAACACCGTCGGAGTCGAAATCGATGTGACGGCATTGCGCGATCGTCCTGAGCAACGAGATCAACTCGTAGCACAAGCTCTGGAAAAAGTCAAGCTTATTCACAAAAATAAACAAACCCCCGTGATCTATACCAGTCGGCAAGAGTTAACCTTTGCCTCTGTGCAGAAACGTCTTGATTTTGGGGTTGCCGTCTCCACCCTGTTAATGGACATTGTTAAGGGTTTACCCAGTGATATCAGTTTTTTAATCAGTAAAGGCGGAATTACCTCTAATGATGTCTTAAGTACGGGTTTAAGCCTGCAATCGGCCCGTTTACTCGGTCAGATTCTCCCCGGTGTCTCCATGGTCCGTACAGCAGCCGATCATCATCTCTTTCCTAATCTACCTGTGGTTCTTTTCCCGGGTAACGTCGGTGATGTCCAAGCTTTGGCCACAGTTTATCAACGTTTGTGCCAATAGGAGGCAATCAGTGATCAGTGAGCAGATGTGAGTTTTCAGGTTCTTCGTTACTTGGTATGGTTCGATAGGGGGGCATAAATCGACTAAATCCTTATCTGGCAAGAGATTTAATTGATTAGTTCGCTCTAGATCAAAAACAATTGACAAAAATCGCTAAATGCCTTTCTCTATAAGGGTTCCATCCCTTATAACCCCCGTCTATTGCATAACACAAACCGAATCACCACCAAAGTCTTGACTATCGAACCCCTTATGAGGTATTTTGTGAATTAGAATCAGGCGGCGATGCATTTCGAGCTTGAATTGACCACCAATGAGAGGGGGTACTTTATTGATTATGGTGTCAGACTTTTTGTTCAAGTATATTTCGATTGCAACTTTATCGGCAGCGTTGGTTGCACTTGATATTCAAATAGCTAGAGCTGATCGTCGTGATTTCTATGTTTACAATGGTAATCGCCAAAATATTGTCGGGTTTTATGTCTCCCCTCCTAATAGTGATATCTGGGGGAGGAATATTTTCTCTGGTGTTTTGTTTAGCGGTAATAGGACTTTAGTAGACCTCCTGCAAAAGTCTTATTCAGCTACTTGATTATAGCCTAAAGCAAGTTCGTAGTTGTAAATGCCAGCGATTAAATTAAATCTCAGACCAAAACGTCGTCTCCGATTCCTGTATCTTGATGATAAAATTCTAA
>NZ_JAPZSS010000188.1:0-4286 GCF_027532015.1 Microcystis sp. LE19-131.1A
TGCCTCTGGGTGAAACTGCACCATAATATCAATATCGCTGTCGGGGCGAAAGTCATCGCGCAGGACAGAGCCGAAAAGGGCAAATTCCATCACTTGCCAGCGTTGGCAGAAATCAGCAATTTTTTCTGTCGGCAGATCGATCGCACCTCTCAAGCGGGCGACTGCCGCTGCCTCAGCTAAATCCATTGCTTGTTGGTGAAACGTTTGAATCTGGCTCATTGAAGTAAGGCTCCTCCAGGATTCTGTTTTGTGCTAACGACAGAGATCGGGCGACTGAACTCCACCACAATGATATAGGCTGGCAACCCTTCTGGGTCAGATGCACCAGTTTGTTCGATTTTCTGCTTGACTCTGGCATTAATTTTACTGCGATTGCCGTTATTGCCCCACAGAAACTAGAGGCTCAATTTTACCTTAAATGTCGGCTTGAAGGAACTCTCGGTTTTACCTCGGAGATGAAAGGTTACGCCAATATAAAACAGCACTTCGACAGGCTCAGTGTCCACACTTCAACACATTTCGACAAGCTCAATGTAAAGGCTCAGTGACACGAAGCACAGCTAAAAATAAGCGACCCTGTTGCAATTCTTGCCCCTCTATTTTAACCTAAACATTGGGAATCTTCGCTAACATTCCTCAACTGAGACCACCAGAGCGGCATCGCACTCTAACCCACAGTTTCAATAAATGTACATGGTGCGTTCCCCAAAAATCGATCGGTGGAGCAGTAGGAGTCACATTAGGGAACGCACCCTACAAGAACGGCGATCGCACTGGGAATTGATTTTGCTGATGGCAATATGTTATTCATACTTTTATCCGCCCAACGTTCCTGTTATGTTGCCTGCATAGAACTCATTTTGGCTTCATCCAATCTTTGAGAACAGCCTTACCAACACTGACATACGGATTGTCCAAAAACTCCTCAATTGCAGCTTCACCACCCGTTTGTAACGCACCGACAACACGACGCTTGAAACTAGGAGTGGTTTCATCACTCACGTAAGCCACCTTTTCAGCTTCAGTAACGCTTGGATTAGTTTGTTCTAGCTGTTTGAGAAGACGCTGAATCTCCGCTGCCGCCTCAGCAAGAGTCTGCTTTTGATCTAATTGAACGAATGTGTTGTTGTCAGATCGAGCATATTTGCCAACAGCAGTAGCTTGACTAACATTGTAATAGTCTCCCTCAACACCTAATCTTACTCCTCCTAGAAAACTCCCAATCTCGCTCTTTAGACTTCTAATCTGTTCACGTAGTCGAAATTTATCAGGTACAGAACTTGTAGTCATTAATTGTTCTTCTAGTATCTTTAGGTCTTCCAAAAGCCTTTGTTGACGCAGGGTTTGAATATCTAAAGTACTTGAATTTTTGTTAGATCGTTCTTCTGTTACTATACTTGCAGTCTCAGATTCTTTTGGCGGAATGGATGAGTCAACTGCTTTCAAATTTCTTACTCGTTTCTGTTCACTCCAAGCCACAAAAGCAGTACCAAGACAAAAGCTTAGTGCTATGACAAAACTTGAAGGAGCACCTCCAGCAACTAGTAACATGAGGACAAAACCTATGAATACAGCCACAGTCTGCTGAACTAAGGAAAATAAACCAGCCTTAGCCTCTTCATAGAGATTTAATTCATTATGATTTCCCTGAGCCATGCTTATTACCTCCTTTTAATCCACGCAGATCTACCCAGAAGCGCCCAATGATTCGACCGGCTAGAATAATCCACAGGCAAAAGTCAGATGTGATGATTATAAAACAAGCATAGCGCGATACGCCTAACGGGTTTTCTTGCAGGCATACGTCAAAACCAGAAAAGTCTTTACCGATAATGACACGACCGATGAAACTTGGAAGTTGTAACAAAATACTAAGAGCGATCGCATCTTGTACCGAGAGATAAACGGCTCTCCATAAATCCCCCATTAACCCTCGACCTAAAACATCTAGGGGTTCCCAAACGTTCAGCAACAAGCGCTCTGCTCTTTTACCCGTCTTGGTTTTGAGTTCTGGAAGATTCGGATCTGGCTTTGAAAGAGGTTGAGGGGGTTGCTGACTCATCTAAATCATTTCGGCTCTTCTAGGTTCTGTGTGATCAGCTTAACTTACCATAGAAGCGATCGATCTCTGTGTCCTCTGTGTCTCTGTGGTTCGCTCCACCCCCTAGCTAGCAGGAATGTATCTTAGAATACATTTTATCCACCAAACCTGGGAGAGCCGTTTTCAGTTCACCGATTACTGATGACTGTTTACCGATCACCGAACAAACCCCACCTCTCCGAACAGTTGTCAAGACTCCTGGGGAAAAAGCCGCGTTTGTTTACACAGCTTAATTAAGAGTTGTAACTTTTAATGAACAGGAAGGGAGTCTAGGGCTGAGAGCTTGCTATAGTGAATCCTAGCCGTTTTTTCGCGGCTAGTCATTATCACGTCAGAGCCTTTACTCGTCTCAATCATCATCCCAGAGTAAAATCAATAATCCCTATGGTCAGCACGATCCAAAAACCAGAATTCGAGGAAATCCGTCCGGGTATAAAAGTTCCCGCTAAAGAAACGATCCTCACTCCCCGCTTCTACACCACTGATTTTGAAGCAATGGCGGAAATGTCGATCGCTGCTAACGAGGAAGAACTGAAAGCGATTTTAGAGGAATTCCGTACCGATTATAACCGGCATCACTTCGTTCGCAATCAAGAATTCGATCGCTCTTGGGAGCATATTGATGGCGAAACTCGCCGCTTATTCGTGGAATTTCTGGAAAGATCCTGCACGGCCGAATTTTCCGGCTTTCTTCTCTACAAAGAACTCGGCAGACGTTTAAAAAACAGAAATCCCGTTCTCGCGGAATGCTTTAACCTCATGTCCCGGGACGAAGCGCGTCACGCTGGATTCCTTAATAAGGCTTTATCGGATTTTAACCTCTCCCTTGACTTGGGATTTTTAACCAAAAGCCGTAACTACACCTTCTTTAAACCGAAATTTATCTTCTACGCCACCTATCTTTCCGAAAAAATCGGTTATTGGCGCTATATCACCATTTATCGTCATCTCGAACAACATCCCGAAGATCGGGTTTATCCGATTTTTAACTTCTTCGAGAATTGGTGTCAAGACGAAAACCGTCACGGGGACTTCTTCGATGCGATCATGCGTGCGCAGCCTGATATTCTTAACGATTGGCGCGCTCGTCTCTGGTGTCGTTTCTTCCTGCTTTCGGTCTTCGCTACGATGTACCTCAATGATACTCAGCGTTCTGGTTTTTACGCCATTCTCGGTTTGGACGCTCGCGAGTACGATAAGTATGTAATCGAGAAGACCAATGAAACCGCCGGCCGCGTCTTCCCGATTGTTCTCGATGTGGATAGTCCTGAATTTTATGATCGCCTAGAGATTTGTGTTCGCAATAACGAGGGATTACGGGCGATCGATAGCGAAAACAGTGCCGCACCAGTTAAATTCCTGAAGAAATTGCCGATCTTCGCCTCTAACGCTTGGCAATTCCTCAAATTGTACCTGATGAAACCGATTCGGGTCGATAAATTAGCCGGTAGCGTCCGTTAAAAAGTTTGTTTTCTTGAGACATGGTGAGGGTGGGTGAAACCGCCCTTTTTTTGTCGATAAAATTCTTAAGAAAATCCTCTAACATTTCTATCCTCGCTAGACTGGATCCTAGGGGTGTGAACTAGGTTTTTACTTTTTACTTTTCACTGTCAAAAATATGGCTATTTATAGTGAATTACCCACAGGACAACGTCTCTATCTCGATAATCAGGGGCTGCAGACGATTGTAACCCTCGCTAGTGGTGCAGTGGGACAACAACAGCAGTCTAGCAGTAGTTTTGCCACCGGAGTTTGGACAAAAGAACCCCAAATAGAGATAATTCCCCAAGGGGCAATTATTGAAATTATCACTGAAACCGGACCCCACAGAATCCAAATTCAAGGAAGCAGTATCGGTTTTTCCTCTCCTCATACCTCTGGAGTTTCTCAGTCCTCTCAATCGACCACTGCTACCAGTTTCTCCTCCTCACCGATGCAACCAATGCAACCGATGCAACCGATGAAAATGGGTAATATGTCGATGAATTTTGCCCCTATGGAAATGGAGATGGGAGATATGAAAATGAGTATGGGAGACGCAAAAACCGTCAGTAAAACGCGATTTTGTAGTCAATGCGGGGCAAAAGTAGCGGCAACCGATCGCTTTTGTAGTAGCTGTGGTCATCAGTTACAGTAATAAAACCTGTTTAGCTAAATCTATAACTCCTTTTCGGGCAAAATTTTG
>NZ_JAPZSS010000258.1:0-5206 GCF_027532015.1 Microcystis sp. LE19-131.1A
GGTCGAGGGAATCAACAATAAACTTAAACTAATAAAACGGAGAGGCTATGGCTTTAGAAACTTTCGGAATTTTTGGGTTAGAAGTATGTTATCTTGGCATCTTGTATGTTGATTTAGCATAAAGGGTAACGAAGAGCCGAATTTATCTTTAAACCCTAACTATCCCCGTACAATTATCAGCATATCGATCATAAACCTTGAGATAGGTTGCACACCATGAGCGAATACCAATATTACGAATTCCAAGCTATCGATCGCCCCCTCACCCAAGAGGAAAGGGCTGCCATCTGCGAGCTATCGAGTCGCGTCAAACCGACGGCAACGACTGCCAGTTTCAACTATAGTTACGGCAATTTTCGGGGGGATCCCAAACAGGTGCTGGCTCGGTATTTCGATATCATGTACTACATCACCAACTGGGGAACACAGCAATTAATGTTTCGTTTTCCCACATCCCTGATCAACCGAGAAGCAATTGAACTTTACTGTATCGATAATTATATCAGCTTATCTTTTGCGGGAGATTGGGCAATTTTAGATTGGGAATTTAGTCAAGAAGAGGGTTTTAATGACTGGATAGAAGGAGAAGGGATTCTATCGGAATTGATAGGATTACGCCAAGAAATTCTCCAGCAAGATTATCGAGGATTATATTTAGCCTGGCTGAAAGCTATTGACTTATCGGAGGGATATATAGACATCGATAAGACCCAACTAGAACCTCCTTTACCCCCCGGACTAGGGCAACTTTCTGCCGCTCAAAAGGCTTTTACGGAAATCTTTGAATTGGACGAACACTTATTAAATGTTGCTTGTGCATCCAGTGGTAAACTAACAACTATCTCGGAGCAAACTTGGCAACAAGCTATTAGCCAATTATCGGCTTCTGAACGCCAAGATTTCCTATTAAGATTGGCTAAAGGAGAACATAATTTATCTGCTAAATTCAAACAAAAGCTATCTCAATTAATCCCTACTTCTCCTGCTTCTAACCAGCCTCGACGCACGATCCAAGAACTTCTTGAGGCTGTTGCTGAGGAAGGAAAAAAGGCAGAAAAACGGCGACAACAAGAAGCGGAAGCCAAGCGAATTGAGGAACTACAAACTTTAGCTAAACGGGAAGCGCAAGTTTGGCAGCAAGTCGAGTCCCTAATTCAGAAAGCCCAGTCTAAATCCTACGATGAGGCTGTTAAATTGTTGGTCAAATTAAGAGATTTAGCCGAATATCAAAACCGGTTGCCCGTTTTCCAAGAGCGCCTGAACCGGATTTACGAGCAGTACAGTAACCGGTCTGGGTTGAAGAGGAGGTTACAAGAAGTGGGACTTACTGACAGTAAGTGAATCGCTCTTGAATTTTCGGCGGCTGCATCTCAATTTGGTCGAAATATCTATATTACATTTTGGGCGCACGCAGTTCGATCAACTCACTGACCACGATGCGCCCCTATCATTGGCGCAATAACTGACAAGCGATCGGTTTTTCCTCCGGGGTAACGTAGAACGTGATCCGAAGGAATCCTTTTCACTGGAAAGACGATCTGTTAATGTACGGCTGTAATGCCTGATTGTGTCCTATAGGTCTAATAAAGTTGTTAAGTATTGCCGTTATCGATCGAGATCGGGTTAGCTTGGAGATAGCAGTGAGCATTCAGCTTTAAACACTTAATAACTGCTAACCGAATCACTGATAAGGGGGTTTTTTCATGGCTTTTAGCCGTTCTAGCGGTATTTTGCTTCATCCCACCAGTCATCCTGGCCGTTACGGGATTGGAGAACTAGGTAGGGAAGCCTATCAATTTATCGATTTTTTGGCTCAAAGTGGTCAAAAACTCTGGCAAATTCTCCCTTTAGGCCCGACAGGGTACGGTAACTCTCCCTACATGAGTTTTAGCGCCATTGCCGGCAATCATCTCCTGATTAGTCTCGATCTTCTTCGGGAGAAAAACCTGCTTAGTGACGCAGATTTCGAGGATATTCCCGATTTTCCCCTCGATCAAGTGGATTTTGAGCGATTGATCGCTTGGAAAATTCCCCTACTTAGAAAGGCGGCGAGCAATTTTGTCAAGGGTTCTGACACAATTCTTTACAAACAGTTTGCTGGCTTTTGTGCTGGCAATGCCGATTGGTTAGAGGATTACGCCCTATTTATGGCTTTATCCCACGCTTACCAGGGTAAAGCATGGATGGAATGGCCGACAGAAATTCGCGAACGTCATTGGGGTGCGTTGGAAACACCGAAACAGGAGTTACAAGAGGAGATTTTTCTGCACAAATTCCTGCAATTTGAGTTTTTTGAGCAGTGGTTAGCCTTAAAACGCTATGCTAACTCCCTCGGTATCGAGATTATCGGTGATATCCCCATTTATGTCTCCCATAATAGCGCCGATGTTTGGGCAAATCCGCAGGTTTTCCGACTAGATACCCAAACCGGTAATCCCTTGGAAGTGGCCGGGGTTCCCCCGGATTATTTCTCAGAAACGGGGCAATTATGGGGCAATCCTCTCTATAACTGGGATTATCTCAAAAATACGGGCTTTGACTGGTGGGTACGCCGTTTAAAAGGGGTTCTTTCCCTAGTCGATATTATCCGTATCGATCATTTTCGCGGATTAGAGGCCTATTGGGCGGTGGCTTTTGGCCAGGAAAACGCTATTAATGGTCATTGGCTCAAGGCCCCAGGTTATGATCTCTTTAATACTATTGGCGCTCGTTTAGGTAAATTGCCGATTATTGCCGAAGATTTGGGCGATATTGACCAAGCAGTCCTAGATTTTCGCGATCACTTTGCCTTCCCGGGGATGAAGATTCTCCACTTCGCTTTTGGGGGTGATGCGGGTAATCCCTATCTTCCTTTTAACGTCGAACGCAACTGTGTGATTTATACCGGCACTCACGATAATAATACTACTGTGGGCTGGTTTCAGGATAACGCCAATGACTACGAAAAAGCGCGACTATATCAATATCTTGGCGCTCCCAGTGGTCAGGGAGTGGCTTGGGATCTGATTCGACTGGCCTATAGTTCCGTGGCTAATCAGGCGATCGTACCGTTACAGGATGTGTTAGGTTTAGGATCGGATGCGCGGATGAATACCCCCAGTGTCGCAGAAGGGAATTGGTCATGGCGCTATCGTCAGGAAGCTTTAACCGGAGAATATAGCGAGAGATTGCGAGATTTAGTCAATCTTTTTGGCAGAAATCGTTAAATCTCAACCCTTTTGTCGAGACGTTACCCCTAACGTCTCTTTTTGTCTGGTTAATGTGGGTGAGAATTTTTTAGCAATCTTTGCCGGATGCGATCGAGATTTTCTCGACTATTGACGGGTAAATGGGGTAAGGGTAATTCTAAATTGGGCCAATTACTCAAATCATGGCAGGGACAGGATAAACTCGATTGGCCCAGCACTTCAATTGGTACTGGTATAGTACAACGAGCGCAGGGATGAAATTCCCATTGAGGGGAAAGTAAGTCTTGGATGGTTTGTTGAGTACCCTCTAGGTAACAATCGCCACTTTCAGGATCAAGCATTTTTTGCCAACAATCTTCAAACTCCGACGAATAGCGATCAGCATTGAAAATTGGCAGCGGAAATAGCATAGCTTGGTTTTTGGGACAAATAACTTTTTTTCCCAATTGAAACCAATGGGCGAGATATTTTTTAACGGCGGAGGTGTCTGACATATAGTTAGGTGTGGAGGCTGCCCTGATTATTGCTCTTACCATCAATCCTAGCGTTAACTTCCGGTGTCGGACAGGTCTTAGGATGATTGATGATCGAGTTTAATAATTATTTTAGGTAACTGAGCATCTGCAGCTAGATTAATCCCAATAAACTCACCATTAAAGCTTTTTGGGCGTGCATCCGATTTTCCGCTTGTTCCCAGACTTTTGATTGTACACCCTCGATCGCCCCGTCGGTAATTTCTTCGCCCCGGTGAGCAGGTAAACAATGGAGAATAATCGCGTCTTTGTCAGCGTGACTCATTAGCTGTTCATTGACTTGGTAGGGCTGAAAAACGGGAATTCGGGCATCAGCGAGGCTTTCCTGTCCCATACTCGCCCAGACATCAGTATAGACTACCTGAGAGTCTTTTACGGCCGTAACGGGATCGTCGGTAATCAAGATTTTACTACCGGTTTTCTCGCCAATAGCCTGGGCGCTGGCGACAATTTCCCCATCGGGTTGATAGTTTGCAGGGGAGGCAACCCGCACATTTAACCCCATCAAAGCACCACCCAAGAGGAGAGAATTAGCGACATTATTACCATCCCCCACATAGGTGAGGTTAATTCCCCGTAAAGTCTGAAAAGTCTCTTGGATAGTCTGTAAATCGGCTAATATCTGACAGGGATGTTCTAAATCCGTTAAAGCGTTGATAATCGGGATGCGGGAATAATTAGCAAAAGCTTCTAAATCCTCTTGTTTAAAGGTGCGAACCGCGAGAATATCGAGATAGCGATCGAGTACCCGGGCTGTATCGGCTAAGGGTTCCCCGCGCCCCACTTGGGTTACACTGGGATTAAGATCGATCACCTGTCCCCCTAACTGGTACATGGCGACGGTAAAGGAAACCCGGGTCCGGGTGGAAGCTTTATAAAATAGCAATCCTAAGACTTTGTTGCAGCTAGGGTTAAGATTACCAGCTTTAAGCTGTGCCGATAGATTGAGTAGGGCGCTGATTTCTTGGCTACTCATGTCGGTTATTCTTAAAACATCTCGTCCTTTTAAAGTGGCTACCATTGGTTTTTCTCTCGATAAACAGGGGTCTTGATTGGGTTTTATGGCAGTTAGCGATTAGCAAAAATCTTGGGTAAAGACCTTATTATAATCCAGTTTTTTCGCTATTAGGCAATTTTTCCCGAAAATTTTCACTTTGGGGGATGTTAGTCCAGCTAACACCCCCACTTTTTCTGTTAAATTAGGTAGGTGTTAAAAATTGTCAGATTCCCCCCTTATCAAGGCGGATCCCCCCGCCTATCGGCACCCCCCTTATCAAGGCGGATCCCCCCGCCTATCGGCACCCCCCTTATCAAGGGGGGCAGGGGGGATCAAACCCAAAATCTAATAGACCTCCTGCAAAAGTCTTATTCAGCTACTTGATTATAGCCTAAAGCAAGTTCGTAGTTGTAAATGCCAGCGATTAAATTAAATCTCAGACCAAAACGTCGTCTCCGATTCCTGTATCTTGATGATAAAATTCTAAA
>NZ_JAPZSS010000178.1:0-13804 GCF_027532015.1 Microcystis sp. LE19-131.1A
TTTCAAATATTTTGAGTATAAATACTCTATATACTCACTTCTCTGCGATGCAGTCGCACTCGCGGGAGCGCATTTTGTAGCTTGCTTAAAGCTTTGTTTCTGTCTGTATCACTTGTTACTTTTTAAAATGAGAATTGCTGCCCCCACCCGAAAACGGGAATAGGGAGAATAGGAAAGTTTCGCCACTTCCCGAGCAGTGTCACAGAGTTGTTGTCTTTCTTGTTCAGATAGGGTCATCGGCTAGATAGCATCCGAGGCAACTTTGATTACTTCTTAATTATCCCTTTGGTCGTGCTTTGATGACATCCGAGCAAGACGGCCATTTGCCGTTGAGATAAATTTCCCTCTTGACTAGGTTGGTAGAGCAAGTTTCTTTGTTCTATGTTAAGATGTTGGTGGCTTAGTTTTTGGGATTTGTTGTTGCATTGATCGGACAATACCTCATGAGCCTTTCTCTGTCAACTCTTAAGGAGTCGTGCGTTTCATTTTTGAATTGGCGATTTAAGATCAGTTTTGTTTAAGTATCTTTTACCATGACTTCTACATCGAACTTTCAGCCGACGATAGTCTCAGAGTTTTAGCCGACCTCGAACTCAGGCTAGTTGCTCATTTTCACCGCAAAAACTGCATCCATAAATTTATCGCCGAATTTTAGCATGGAAATTGACACAATACTGCAGCAAATTGATATTGGAGAAGACCAAGAATATGAGTTTAAATCAGCCGAGGGAGGCTTGCCAAAAGACATTTGGGAAACTCTTTCAGCTTTCGCTAATACCGATGGCGGTTACATTATTTTGGGTGTTAGCGAAAAGAAACCTAGATTAGAAATTACAGGAGTGCGTAACCCTAAAAATCTTCAACAAGAGTTTTGGGATAACCACAACAACCGACAAAAACTGAATATATCTATCTGTTCTAATTCAGACGTAGAAGTAAAAAAGATTAATGAATATCAGCTTCTCATTATTCATATTCCTAGAGCTACCCGAACTCAGCGTCCTGTATATATTAACAATAACCCAATGACTGGTACATATAAGCGAAATTATGAGGGAGATTATCGCTGTCATAAGGAGGAAATAGAGCAAATGTTTCGCGATGCCAGCAATGAACCTCAAGATTTTCAAGTTTTAGATAATTTTAATCTCAACGATATTGATCCTGATACTCTGAAAGTATTTCGCCAACGGTTCAGCAATCGCGAACCCGATCATCCTTGGTTAGCATACAATGATCAACAATTACTCCATCAGTTAGGAGGATGGCGACGAGATAGAAATTCTAGCAAAGAAGGATTAACTGTAGCGGGTTTACTCATGTTTGGACGAGAACGCAGTATTTTAGATGCTTTCCCCCATTATAGTCTCGACTATCAGGAAAAATTATCTGACGATCCTGAAAAAAGATGGACATATCGCTTAACTCTTGATGGTAAATGGGAAGCTAATTTACTTAACTCTTATTATCGTGTTTATGGCAGATTAATTAATAATTTAGATGTTCCTTTTCAATTAGACAAAGATGCCGTTCGTAAAGATGAAACCCATGTTCATGAAGCTTTAAGAGAGGCTTTAGTTAATACTTTAATCCACGCCGATCACCAGTCGTCACGGCCTATAAAGGTGGTAAAATCTATCGATGGCTATCTGTTTTCTAATCCTGGTCGTCTGAGAATTCCCCTACAGCGTCTCTATGAAGGCGGTACTAGCGATCCTCGTAATCCTCATCTACAAAAAATGTTTCAAATGCTCGGATTAGGTGAAAAAGCTGGCTCTGGATTTGGGAAAATTCTTCGTGCTTGGAAAGAACAACAATGGTTGAGTCCCCTAGTTTCGGAAAAACTTGACCTAGAAGTTACATCTGTTAATTTACCGATGACAAGTTTTATTCCCGAAGCAGTTGAAGTGGAATTAAAAAGGATTATCGGGGATGCTTACCGTCAGTTAGGTGATCTTGATAGGATAATATTAGTATTAGCGCATCAGTTTGAGGAAATTAGTAATACTGACATTCAGCGTTATCGATCAGAACATCCCAGAGATATTAGCGAACGCCTTCGTAATTTAGTTCAAAATGGCTGGTTACACCAGTCAGGTAAGTGTCGGGGAACACGCTACACCCTACCGAACCAGAATTCTTCAGCGCAACTTTCTCTATTACCAAGCTCCGAACATTACCCACCAAGCTCCGAACATTACCAACAGTTAGAGGCAATTGCTGAACCCATACGCAGAAAAGGCCGCATTAGTAAAGACTCGGTACGAAAAGTGATTCTTGAACTATGCTCCCAACAATATCTACCCCTCGGAACATTAGCTCAACTGCTCGGAAGAGAACCTGATACTATTCGTAATCACTATGTCAACCCGATGATAGATGAGGGATTGCTGGAGCTTAAACACCCCCAACTAAGGAACCATCCTCAACAAGCTTATCGAACAGTATCTCGATCGCATTTCCTATCAGCGCAAGATGAGTAAACACCCGCTCCTCAAATCCGAGAGATTAAGGGGACTACATCGGCAAGCCACTAATTTAGCGATCGATAGCTAACTTATCACTTAACATTTCCCTGACGATTTTAGCGGTAGCAGGAGCCAATAAAACCCCGTTGCGGTAGTGTCCCGTGGCCAGAATAACGTTATCGTATCCGGGCAAATATTCGATGATGGGAGCGGATTTTTTCTCCGGTCGCGGTCGCTTACCGGACCAAGTACGCACGATCGCACCCGCAGCCAAAGAGGGACAAAAAGTGATCGCCTGTTGATACACTTGCTCTAATAGGGCAGTATCGGCGATAATTTCGCCCTTTTCGTCCATAAATTCCACCGTTGCTCCAATCCAGTATTCTGCTCCGGCCAAAGGCAGAATATGCAGGTCATTTCCCGTTAAAATCGGCTTAAAATCGGAACTTTCTAAGGGTTGCGTCAATTTTATCTGTAAAGCTTGCCCTAAAACCGGTCGGATCTCCACTGGATGGGTAAGAGTTTCAGTTAAAGCAGTGGAACCGATTCCCGCAGAAAGAATCAAAAAGTCGCTTTCCTCTATACCATTAAAACTATAAACGTGGGTGCATTGCCTCAAATTAGAGCCATGAAGCTCTGTCTTCCCAAAATTTTCAACTTTTACCCCAAATTGACATTTAACCCCCCTTCTTGCCGCAGCAGTGACGAGAGCCTCCGTGAGCAGGACTGGGTTAATTTGATGATCACTGGGAGAATAGATAGCACCCTGGAGATGATCGCTGGCCACTTGGGGACATTTTTGGTTTAAAGTCTCTTTATCCCAGATTTCTAGACAATATCCCTGTTCTTGGCGTATTTGGGCTAACTTGCGCCAATTTTCTTCGTCTTCGGCACTCGATCGCAGTAGGACAATACCATCACGGTTACAGGGAATAGTCAGTCCGGTGAGGGATTCTAGCTCAGGAAGGAGGGTTTCGTAACGTTTTAAACTTTCTTGCCGCAGTTTCCAGGCTCTACCTTTAGTTTTATGGCTGATAATCCCCATTAAAATCCCTAAAGCTGCCCCGGTTGCTCCTTGTCCCGGTTTTTTTTCATCGATGAGGGTAATTTCTAATCCTTCGATGGCGCTTAATTCGTAGGCAATGGTAGCCCCCACTATCCCCGCACCGATGATGACAATTTTAGTCATAAACTCCAGAGGCTATTTTTCTAGTGGGAATAGGACTAAAAAAGGGTTGAACAGGTTTCAACCCCGATAATTAATTACAGAACCCGGAAAATAAAAGGATAACGGAAAACCTTATAAGCATCTTTCCAGACTTGCAGGATAGCAAGAATGGGGAGAACAATGTTCACCACACCAAGAATCGCTAAAAGCAAATAACCGATTAAAACCCAAATTAGAATCCCAGCAATTAGGTAGTATAACCACATATTCAGGTGAAAGTTTAAAGCTTCTTTGGCGTTTTCCTTCACCGTTCCATCATCAGAAATGAAATAAATAGCTAAGGGAATCCCCACCGATACCAGCGTAGCACTCAAAAGGATCGAAGCATGACAAGCCACGGATAGAAGTCTTTTTTTGGTTAAATCTTCACTCTTGACCATCGGGTTTATCCCCCTAAAATTGGCGGAGAAAGCGGATATCACTATTATAACAACGGCGAATATCGTCTATCTCATGTAATACCATAGCAAATCTTTCCACGCCAAAACCAGCAGCAAAACCCGTATAGATTTGGGGGTCATAACCGACTGCTTTTAAGACATTGGGATCCACCATACCACAGCCCATCACCTCCAACCATTTGCCTTTCCACTGTACATCTACCTCGGCCGAGGGTTCAGTAAAAGGGAAGTAGGAAGCGCGGAATTTAACTGGTAAATCGGCCCCAAACATTTGCTTAAGAAATTCTTTAATTGTTCCTTTCAAATCCGTAAAAGTTAATCCCCGGTCCACCGCTAATAATTCCACTTGATGGAAAACCGCGGAATGGGTTGCATCCACGGTATCGCGACGATAAACCCGGCCCGGGGCCACAATCCGAATCGGGGGTTCGTGACTTTCCATGTAGCGAATCTGCACCGGGGAGGTATGGGTCCGCAATAAACGACCATCCCTCAAGAAAAAAGTATCCTGCATATCCCGGGCCGGATGGTCAGCAGGGATATTTAAAGCCTCAAAATTATAATAATCGCTTTCTACCTGCGGCCCAGTGGCGATGGTGTAACCCAGACCGACGAAAATATCGATCATGCGATCAACTGTGCTATTTAAGGGGTGAATTCGCCCTAAAGGACGGCTAAGAGCAGGTAGGGTGACATCTAGGGTTTCCGCCGCTAATTTCGCCTTAATTTGGGCATTCTGGAGACTTTCTCGCTGGGATTCCAGCAGCGATTGTACTAATTCTTTGACCTCATTAGCGATCGCACCGAGGCGTGGTCTCTCTTCAGGGCTTAATTTGCCCATTTCGCGTAAAATCTGCGATAATTCTCCTTTCTTACCGAGATAATTCACCCTTAGCTGTTCTAAGTCTTCTAGGGTTGTTGTTTCTTCGATGGAATTTTCCGCTTTCCCTGCCAGGGTTTTTAGGGCAGTTTCGATCGGATGGGGGGATAAACTCATAATTAGGGCATTTTATAGGGCAGCATTCTAGTCTAGTTTATCTGCTCCGGTGGCGGGAGCGGCAGCATCGATCAAAGCTAATAGCTATGTGCTAGGATGGAAGTTGAGAATAAAAGTCGGCACTGCGGCTCGTTGTCAGTATTAATGGTCAAAGCGTTTCTGTTTAGTATTGGTTCAGCTAGTTCCCGAAATCTTCGTTCTCTACAAATCTGTTGTTTTTATCTGTGCAAGGATAGGTTTTATGTCAATTTATGTTGGTAATCTCCCCTTCGAGGTTGACCAAGACGACGTAGTTGAGGTTTTTAAAGAATACGGTAAAATTAAGCGCGTTCACCTCCCCATGGATCGGGAAACGGGAAAAAAACGCGGGTTCGCTTTCGTGGAAATGGAAACCCCAGAGGAAGAAACGAAGGCTATTGCCGCTCTTGACGGCGCTCAATGGATGGGGCGAGAATTAAAAGTCAATCAAGCTCGTGAAAGAGAACCCAAATCTTCCTTCGGTGGTGGCAATCGCAATCGAGATCGTCGCTACTAATCCCCAATCGTAACCATTCTAGGCTATGATTACCTAACTTCTTTTCATTGTCAACAGGGGAAGCGATCGCTCGTTTCCCCGCTTGTCTATCTAATATCCCAAGGAGATTCTTGTGGCTAAACGTCGTAATTTGAAAAAAGAAAAAGCTGAACGCAACCGCGCCTACGCTCGTCAATTCCGGGCTGCTTCTAATCGTACCACCACCAGAGGAGGTAGAGGCGGTTATTCCAGCGATCAAAGACAATCTTCGGAAAATGAAGGGGCAGCCGATACCTAATCTGCTGACTTAGTTAATCTAGCAATAAAAGCCCTGGCTTCGCTTTTATTGCTGACTATTCCATCTAAAGTTGCCCCCAATACCGCCGCAAGTAACGATTTAAACCCGGGACCTGGTTGATAACCCAAAGCTTTTAGGTCATTGCCGTCGATAGGAGCCTCAATCTGCGACCATTTAGTTAAATATTGCCAGATTAAACCCCGAATCCTAGTCTCACTCCTCACCGCCACCAATAACAAACTAGGAACCTGATAACCATTGAAAAAGCTGACAATTTGACTAACGGGTCGATCATAAGCAAAATTATTGCTAATCTCCCTTTCCATAACTTCTAGTTTTTGTAAACGCTCCACAGTATCTTTAGGCAATTGTAAATTATTAGCGATCGCTATTCTTTCCCCCACAGCCAGAGAAGCGATTAATAATTCCAACCGCATTAACCAAGCATTCACTGGCAATTCCAGACTTAAACAATCTAACCAACGACTAAGACAGCGCAATTGTCGCCATAAAGCCCGATTTAAACTTAAATCCCCGTGTAAACAGTGCAAAGCCCCCAAATCGGCCAACTTTTCTAAGGCACTTTCCCAGTAATCCGCCTCTAAAATATAATTCAACTCCGCTTTTAAACGGGACTGTAAAGCGGGTGCATTCTGATTTTGTTGCCGTGAGCGATCATAAACTCCACTTTCGATCGCATACCTAATATAGTTTTCTGTCAAGGGTTCAATAACAAATCCTAACCGAGTGGCAAAACGCACCGCTCGATAGATGCGCGTCGGATCCTCGATAAAACTATTAGCG
Source organism: Microcystis sp. LE19-131.1A (assembly GCF_027532015.1). Taxonomy (NCBI): domain Bacteria; kingdom Bacillati; phylum Cyanobacteriota; class Cyanophyceae; order Chroococcales; family Microcystaceae; genus Microcystis; species Microcystis sp. LE19-131.1A. Next base: position 6,711 of record NZ_JAPZSS010000178.1, read on the forward strand.
TGTAAAACCCGGATATTTTGGGCGCGTAAATCCAACATACCGCCAAAAAAGTCGAGTAATTCCCCCTCTTTCGGCGAAGTGAGGCGAATTGCCAGAGCATTAATTGTAAAATCCCTTCTATACAAATCCTGTCGAATCGAACTAGCCTCCACTTGGGGATTACTGGCAGGATAGGGATAGAATTCCGTGCGTGCCGTAGCGATATCCACCCATAACGAGCCAAAACGCTCATCTTTGTGCCATAACAAAGCCGCCGTCTGAAATTCCCCGTGAATCGATAACCGGGCCCCCGGATAAATTTCGCGTAAACAATTAGCCAATTCTACCCCCGCACCCACACCGGCGGCGCGATGGCAGCCATCCACCACTAAATCGATATCCTGTAACAATAAAGTATCCCTTTCTGTGGCTAACAATAAATCCCGCACCGCACCCCCAACCAGATAGAGATGCCAACCGCGTTTTTGAGCGGCAGCGGCGGCAGCTTGCAGGAATGACCATAAAATCGACTCTAAACGCTCTTTAATCGTCGGTAAAAGACAGGAAACCAAAGCAACCCCTTCAAAACGCACCCGCTCATTTTGATGAATCTGTCTTAATACATCTGTACGAGTGACGATACCGACTAACTGCCCGTTTTCTAGTACAGGTAAACGCCCCAAATCGTACGTTACCATCAGTGACTCGATTTCCTGAAGGGAAGTGTCGGGGGTAATAGTTTTCGGATTACAAGTCATGTATCCCTTCACAGGAGAGCGAGAAAAGCCGTGATGGAGAGCTAAATCGAGGTCACGACGAGAAATCACCCCAACTAAGCGATCCTGCTCATCTACCACCGATAACCCCGAATGGCCGTAACGGAAAAGGATGCGCTCGGCTTGAGATATGGAAGTATCGGGACGAATTGTTCGCACCGGAGAAGACATTAAATCCCTAGCAGTGGGAGAAGGAGGAATTTGAGCAATTAAGTCCCCCAGCAGTTGGTTTAACTGTTGAACTGGCTGAACATCGCGAAAACTCACCGAAGCGGCCTGAGCATGACCACCGCCGTTATAGGGGGAAAAAAGCTGACATAGATTCACTCCATCGATTCTAGAGCGACCAATCACAGTTAAACGCTGTCGGGACTTATCTTCCTCGTCTTTACTATAACTATGGCCAAAAAGTAGCGCATCACTATCGGATAATTCCAGTAGGCGCTCGGCCACACTAGACAAACCGGGGATAAAATCGGCAGTATGGAGAAGAACGTGGGCGATTTTACGGTCATGGATCGTTTTAATCTCTAGATTTTCCCAAGCAAGGCTAAATAACTCCTGTAAGCGCGGGGAAAAACTCGGTTGACAGTATTGGGCGATCGTTTTAATGTTAGCAGCACAGGTCATTAACCAAGCCAAAGCATAGGCATCCCTGGGGGTACTACCGGCAAAAGTCAGGGAACCCGTGTCAACGTGAATACCGAGTGCCATTACCGTCGCTGCCATCGAGTTTGGTTTAATCTGGGCTTTTTGTAAAGCTTCGACAATTAAAGTCGTGGTGGCTCCCACCGCTTCTAAATGGACGCTAGAGGCATGAATATCGCTTTCACTATCCAAATGATGATCATACAATTCGATCGCCTGTAAATGCCCTAAATCGAGCCACTGGGAAGCTTTTCCCAGACGCTCCCGCCACTGATTATCAACGATAATTAAAGAGCGAATACAGGCCGGATTAACACTACGCATTTCAATTAAAGCGAATTCATCCCGATGCAGGGCTAAAAATTCCCTCACCGTTGGGTGCGCTCCCCCCGTTAACACAATGCGACTACCCGCTTTCAGCAACGATAAACCCACCGCTGCCCCCAAAGCGTCAAAATCCGCCGTTTGATGACATAAAATTAAATCCATATTTTTTAGTAAGGAGAAGTTAGCGAGATTTTTTCTGTATCTATTGTTACTAAATACTCGGAAATAACCGGGTCAAGAACTATAAGTTAGCAAATCATGACTGAGAGAAACCCATGTTATTCAAAATTCTAGTAATTCTCCACACCCTAGGGGCGACCGTCTGGGCCGGTGGTCATTTATTGTTGGCAGTCACCGTTCTACCCCAGTCCCTCAAAAACCGAGAACCAGACCGAATTCGTCAATTTGAGCAATATTTTGAAGGTTTTGGGTTATCTGCGCTATTGTTGCAGGTAATAACAGGCCTGGGACTGACTTGGATTTATTTGCCCGGATTTCGTGATTTTTGGTCATTTGATAGTTTTTTGTCGGTTTATATAGGAATTAAGTTAGCTTTACTGTTATTAACTCTCATCTTAGCCCTTCATTCCCGCTTTTTTCTCATTCCTAAACTGAGCGAGGAAAACTTAAATGTCCTCGCCCTGCACATAGTCGCCGTCACCACTCTAGCAGTATTGTTCGTCATTTTTGGTGCTGGCATCCGTTTGGGGGGCTTGACCATTAGCTTTTAGCAGTTCAGCAGTCTGGAGACCTTTCTAGGGCTGGTTTGGCGAAAACGCAAAAATAGGGTAATCTGAGCAGGGTATCACAGAGAGTCAATTCCCCCACCTAACCCTTGCCATGCTGCTTTTGGCAAGGATGGAGACATCAAAAAAATTTTAGAACCCGCTGGGGCTAGATAGTCAGTGGCAGTAAAATTAAAATGCTCGTGGATTCGGTCTGACAGGGATATCTCCTGGGAACCCCTGATTCAGGGAGGACTTAGAGAAAGGATCGTCCAGTTAAGTTGAGTGGAAGCGAGGCTCTTCCATACAAGTATCAAATCTGGGAGAATTATCTAGATAAAGATCAACTGCTTTAGGAGAACCCAATCATGTCTATTGTTTTTCAATTTTTTCTCATTGCCTTAGTTTTATTTTCCTTGCTGATGGTGATTGGTGTCCCCGTTGCCTATGCTTCCCCCCAAAACTGGGATCAATCGAAACCCCTTCTCTATGTGGGTTCGGCAATTTGGGCGATTTTAGTCGTTGCCGTCGCTATTTTAAACTTTTTAGTGATTTAGTCTTGATCAGGGGGACGGGGGACAGGAGTCAGGAGCCAGTCGTCAGGAGTCAGTCGTCAGGAGTCAGTATTCTCCCCACACCCCACACCCCACACCCCACTTCTCCCCAACCCCTAACCCCTTTTACCTATGACTGTTTTTGAGGGAAATTTTACCGAGGATATATCGTCCTTGCACTTTGCGATCGTGATTGGTCGTTTTAATGATCTGGTCACTGATAAACTGTTATCAGGCTGTCAAGACTGTCTCAAGCGTCACGGGGTTGATGTTAATCCCGATGGCACACAAGTGGATTATATCTGGGTACCGGGTAGCTTTGAAGTGCCAATGGTAGCCCGTCAAGTCGCCCTTTCCCACCGTTATGATGCCGTTATTTGTCTAGGGGCAATTATTCGCGGACAAACGCCCCATTTTGACTACGTTGCTGCCGAGGCTGCTAAAGGCATCGCTGCGGCCGCTTTTCAGACAGGTGTTCCCGTTGTCTTCGGTATTCTCACCACTGATACTCTACAACAGGCCCTCGAACGGGCCGGGATTAAAAGTAATTTGGGCTGGAATTATGGCCTATCTGCCCTAGAAATGGCTAGTCTCATGCGTCAATTGCGCCCCCGGGATGAAGATAAACCCCTAGAATTATTGGAAAATAATCCCCCACAGGCACTGATGGAAGGCTAAGAAAATTCCCCCAGCATTTAGGGTTTTAGTTGTCCCCACTCCCCGCTGTCGAGAGAATCAAGACTCTGGAATTAGATTTAGAACCAGAGGGGCCGATTACGGCAGCTTTTGAGGCTATGGAACGCCCTATCACTGAAAAATTCGCCGCCATTGACAAGTGCTTTGATCGCTTGCAACATCAGTTCAACCGACTACAGGCTAAGATAGAAGTGGTTCTCGAAGCTATTACCGGTTTGGGGGATTGGCCAGAAGATGAATTATTGTAAAAAAATGCTCCAAACCACTTGACAAATGCTCTGAGATTTGGGATACTTAGGGAAGTGTAAAAAAACGGCTTGCGGGCATAGCTCAGTGGTAGAGCGTCACCTTGCCAAGGTGAATGTCGCGCGTTCGAATCGCGTTGCCCGCTTGAAAAAATCTTGAAATAGCTCTTAAGATTAGTAGGAATAATTTAGGGATATCCCTTAAGATGGGAATTATCCGTGAGCAATAGGGTTGAGGATTTTGGGCAACCATTGAATCCCTGAGCTATTGACCACGAGCGACTAAAAACAACCGTTTATAAACAAAAATTTAGCTTGTGCGACCGCATAAATATACCAAAATCGACCAACACCAAGACTATCCTTGTCCCTGTCGTCGGAAAGGGACATTATGCCCGATTTTATTGACCGATGCCTTTGGATGCGATCGCTGTCAACAGATATTTGTGGTACAGGAAAACGGCCAAATTATCGAACAATTAGCCCCCCACTATCCCTATAAACGCAGTTGGCGCTGGACGGGATTTCGTTGGGTGAGTACGAATCGGCGCCTTGCACAAGAGGTATTACCCCTGATGGTGGGGATAATTCTGTTATTATCGGTCGTCTGGCTACCCTTAATTTTAAAATCACCGCCAGGGGTAAGCGTGATTTTTGGGGCAATTCTAGTTATGCTATTAGTTATTTTGCCCGCGTTAATCTTTTGGTTAGCCTATCGACGCTAGACAAGAATCTATGATCGAAAGTTCCTCCATCCCCCCCCTGACGATCTTTAAGCAAGCATACAATGCTTTTCTGGCTCTAGGTCAATTTAATGGCAATGAAAGAAATCGCGGAGTAATTGCGATCGCTAATGCCATTAAAACTGGCTTTGATCGTATTTTAGAAGCCAATACCCTCGATTTAGAAGTCAGTCGAGAGATGGCTGTCTCAGAACAAATGATTCGCTGGCTACGGTTAACTCCCGAACGTTTAGAGACGACGGTGGAGGTATTACAACAACTAGCGGAAGCATCGGATCCGCTGCAACAGGTAATTAACGCAGCCTATCAACTCAATCCTTCCCAAACCTATTGCCAAAGGATGCCTTTAGGAGTGATTGCCTTCGTTTATGAAGGTTTTCCGGAATTAGCGATGGTAGCGGCGGGATTTTCCCTAAAAAGTGGCAATAGTTTGATTATTCGCGGTTCCAATGCCTCTAGTCATTCCGATGAGGTGATTACGGAAATTATCCAAGAAGCATTGGAAGATGTGGGTTTACCCGTGGATTGTGTGAGTGGTTTACCCTGTGATTCTAGTCCCTCCCTAGAGGAGTTGCTGACCCAGGAAAATTATGTTAATTTGATTATTCCCTACGGTCGCCCTAGTTTAATCGGTCGGGTGAGTCAATTGGCTACCGTTCCCGTTTTGCGTGCGGCCATGGGAAACTGTTATTTGTATTGGTCTCCTAGTGGCGACTTGGAGTTAGCTCGTCAGGTAATTATCGATAGTCATGGCAGCATACCAGATCCGGTTAACGCGATCGAAAAAGTTTTAATTAGTCCCCATCACAATTCTTCAACTTTAAGTCGTTTGTTTAAAAGTTTGCAGGAAAAAGGCTTTAAATTGCGGGGAGATACCCGATTAGCGGCGGATTTTCCCGAACATTTAACTATTGCTACCGATAATGATTGGCAAAGACCCTATTTAGAAAAAACGGTGGCCTTTAGGTTAGTGGATACCCTCACTGATGCGATCGCTTGGATTAATAAGTATAGTAGCGGTCATGCGGATTGTATTGTCACCGAATCCTATCGAGAAAGTCGTCAATTCGCCATGGAGTCCGATAGTGCTTTAGTTTATATCAATTCTTCACCCCGATTTGATCGCAATCCCAAACAGGGAGAATCGGTATTTTTGGGCATTTCCAACCAAAAAGGCCAGCGCCGGGGGTTAATCAACCTAGAAACCTTTACCACCCTTAAACAGGTAGTGCAAGGCTAGTTTTTTTCAGTGTTGCCAAAGGCACGGCGTAGCCGTCCAGTCCACAGTAAACAGTAATCAGTGAACTGAAAACTCACATCTGATAACTGATAACTGGTAACTGAAAACTGAAAACTGGTAACTGGTAACTGGTAACTGATAACTGATAACTGATAACTGAGGGATCGAACTTGCCTCGACCGTACTTTTTTAACAGCAACCGCCCCCATTATAGTGCCAAGTGGACTCGGTGATGAGGATATCTTGGGGAGACAAACGAGCTAAGTTGCTCGCAGTTTTATCACAGACGGCCACTGGTAATCCTTTGGCTAAAATATGCCCAGCACCATCATCAAAAATTGCCTCCGTACCAGTATAAATAGCAGTTTTGCCGGTAAAAATACAGGCCCCATCTTCGGGAATAGCTACTTTAAAAGCAACGGAATCCAAACTTTCTAAGAGGAGCGGCTTGGCTAAATTATAACTCTGACAGTCCAGTAAACGATAGGGACGACGGGCCCGAATTTCTACCTGACCAAAACCAGCAGCAATCAACTGTTGAATATAATCATCGTAGGTCAAGGCCCCCGATAGACACATAGCCCTTAAACGCTGATCTTCTTGCAAATGTTCAGGAATTGGACGAGGGGCGATCGGATCACTCATCAGTAAACGTCCTCCCGGTTTTAAGACGCGAAAAGCCTCGCGTAAAGCTAACTGTAAATCGGCTGGTTTAAAGATATTAAAAAGACAATTCTGCGCCACTACATCGACGGAGGCATCCTCCACCGGCAATTCAAAAGCGGAACCATCTTTAATTTCCACAAAATCGAGACTAAACCAGGGATTTTCTGGCAGTGCTTCGCCGAGATTTCTTTGGGCTGCCCAACGCATTTCCGGCACTGGATCCACCGCAATGACTCCCCCCGGACGACGGGAAAAATAGGCGAATTGCAGTGCTTCTAAACCACCACCCACACCCACATACAAAACCCTGGGAGAATTGCCCAATTCATTAACCTGCACCGTCGTGCCACAACCATAAGACCTCCTGCAAAAGTCTTATTCAGCTACTTGATTATAGCCTAAAGCAAGTTCGTAGTTGTAAATGCCAGCGATTAAATTAAATCTCAGACCAAAACGTCGTCTCCGATTCCTGTATCTTGATGATAAAATTCTAAA
>NZ_JAPZSS010000209.1:0-4086 GCF_027532015.1 Microcystis sp. LE19-131.1A
TAGAATTTTATCATCAAGATACAGGAATCGGAGACGACGTTTTGGTCTGAGATTTAATTTAATCGCTGGCATTTACAACTACGAACTTGCTTTAGGCTATAATCAAGTAGCTGAATAAGACTTTTGCAGGAGGTCTAGTAAATGGGGAAGTAGTCGGGGAAAGTGACCCACTGTTCCAGCGTTTAGCCACTTTAGTAATTGAACTAAAGGAAGATTTAAAAAAGCTAGAGCAACGGGTGCAAATCTTAGAAAAAGAAACCGTTAGCCAGAAATCGTAGTCAATTGATGCTATAACGATCGAAAGTTAAATTAATCTCAACTATGCAGTTAATTGATTATGTAATTATCCTGCTTTATCTGGCAGCAACCCTAATAATCGGGATTATCGCCGAGAAAAAAGCTTCTCAAGGTCTAGAATCCTACTTTTTGGGTAATCGCAATTTGCCCTGGTGGATGTTAGGGGTGTCGGGAATGGCGGCTAACACCGATTTAGCGGGAACTATGGTCATTTCTGCCCTAATTTACGCCGTCGGACCCAAAGGACTATTTATCGAAATCCGCGGCGGTGTTGTCCTAATTATGGCCTTTCTCATGGCTTTTATGGGCAAATGGAATCGCCGGGCCAAAGTTATGACCATGGCGGAATGGATGCAATTTCGCTTTGGACCGGGAAAACAGGGTAATTTTGCCCGAATTATTAGCGCCGTCGCCACTCTCTTATTCTCTATCGGTGCGATGAGTTATTTCTCCGTTGCGGGGGGGAAATTTTTAGGGCAGTTTCTGGGTATGGATGACCGTCTTGCTTCGGTGATATTAATTCTTCTAACCTTGATTTATACGGTGGCCAGTGGTTTCTATGGTGGGGTAATTACCGATTTATTTCAAGGGTTTCTGATTTTTGTGGCGGTCATTTATGTATCGACAGTGGCCTTTTTTACTGTTAATCTTCCCGATAGTTTCACGGTAGCAATTCCGGGGGCAGCAGAGCCAAAAACTTGGAATTTAAGCGACTGGTCTAGTATTTTCCCTTCGATGACTTTGGATTTACCCGGAGATTATGCCATCTTTAATTTGTTTGGTGGGGTGATTTTCTTTTATTTAGTTAAAACCATCATCGAAGGTTGCAGCGGCAGCGGTGGTTATATGTTACAGCGATACCTAGCGGCCAAAAGCGATCGAGATGCCGGTTTATTATCTTTATTCTGGATTATTCTGCTTTCTTTCCGTTGGCCTCTAGTCACAGCTTTTGCGGTTTTAGGTATTCACTACGGTTTAACCGAAGGCACGATTACAGATCCAGAAAGAATTCTGGCCACGGTGATTACTCAATACATTCCGGTGGGGATGAAAGGGTTATTAATTGCTGCTTTTTTAGCGGCGGCTATGTCCACTTTTAACGCAGTTATCAACGCTAGTGCCGCCTATTGGGTCAAAGATATCTATCAAGCTTTTTTGAAACCAAATGCGGGAGAACAGGAGTTAGTTTTTCAAGGTCGTCTGGCCTCGGTTTTTGTGGTCGTAATTGGCTTAGTTTTGAGTTTTAATATCGAAAATGTCAATGATATTTGGGGTTGGTTAACCACGGGATTAGGGGTAGGATTAGCAGTTCCTCTCCTATTACGTTGGTATTGGTGGCGCTTTAATGGTTATGGTTTTGCCGTGGGAACTTTAGCAGGAATGATTGCGGCTATTGCCTCACAAGCGATAATTTTACCTTTCTTTCGTCACAGTCAATATCAGGAACTTATTCTCTTTCTTGTGCCGAGTTTGTTCGCTTTAGCTGGCTGTATTATCGCTACTTTGTTAACTCCTCCCACCGATATTTTAGTTATGGAAAATTTCTATAATGTTACCCGACCTTTTGGCTTTTGGGGAGAAGTGCGTCAAAGTGTTAAACCTAACCTACAGGCAAAAATTAAAGCGGAAAATCAACGGGATATCATCGCCGCTTTTCTCACTGTTCCTTGGCAATTAGTCCTCTTTATGATGGGGATTGTTTTAATCATCAAGCAGTGGCAAAGTTTGAAGATTTTGGCTTTGGTTTTTCTTTTGCTTTCCATCGGTCTCTATTTTACTTGGTATCGACATTTATCTAAGGAAATTACTGTCACTAAAGACCGAGATTTAGGTTAGGCAGTTATCAGTTATCAGTTATCAGTTATGAGTAAGATCTCGTTCCCAGGTTCTACCTGAATACTATTTTAAGGCAGAGCCTTAGATATTGTGTTCCAAGGCTCTGCCTTGGAACAAGGGAAACTCGCAATCCAAAATCCAAAATCTAAAATCTAAAATCCCAAAAAGAGTGGAGGAGCGGGTATCATTTCTCCACGAAAATCTAGTAATTGCACTAGAATTAAATAAGCGATTGCGATCGAAATCGCTCTAGTAATGATCGCAACCAGTTTTCCTCGATTCATAAACAATCCCTCAACTGATATAGTCTTATTGTACTAATGCCAGACAATAACATCATCGCAATCAAAGCGAACTTTCTTCAACAGTTGATATTTGTCTTCTAAGGAGCGATAGCCGAGAGCCACTGCTGCTACTGCTGCATAGCCGCTACCTTCTAATTGCAGAATACGATCATAAGCCGCTGGCTCGATTCCTTCTAGTGGACAAGCATCAATATCGAGCAAGGCGGCGGTTTCCATCAGCATTCCCATCGCAATATAACTCTGTCGCTGAGACCACCATTGAACAATTGCTGAGCGTGGCCCATTAACTAAATCTGACACCATCAGATTCTTATAATTCTCCAGAGAAGCGACATCTAATTCTCGAACTTGAGCTATTTTTGCAACGAATTTCTCGACATATGCTACTTCAATTTTGGTAAGAGTAGCGAGTACCACATAGTGGGAGCAATCCTCTACTTGAGTTTGATTCCAACTGACCGGAGTAAGTGCCGCACGAATTTTTGGATCTTGAACGACAATAAATTTCCAGGGTTGCAAACCATATGAAGAAGGAGCCAGTCTCAAGCTTTCTTCTAAGATAAACCAATCTGCTTCAGAAATTTTTTTAGACGGGTCAAATTTTTTGACAGCGTATCTCCACTGAAGCTTTTCTAAAATTTCTTGAGGTTGAATCGTCATTATATCTCCTGGGCGATTGAGCGCTGGAATCTATTTTAAATTCTCTCAAAATCTGCAAAAAAAAAGCAAGCAAAATTTTGCCGTCAATTGTTAAGTTTGGTTAAGAAAAATAGCAAGAGCGGCAAGGAATAGAAATTCCTTACCGTTGACTTTGGCCGGACTCACCACTTCTTATAGGGTAAAAACTTACCCGACATGGTAATTTTAACGCGATCGCCTTTAGGGTCTTCCTCCTTATCCACGTCGAGGGTAAAATCGATCGCACTCATAATACCATCGCCGAATCTTTCATGAATCACCGATTTTAGGGGCATTCCATACACCTGCATGATCTCGTAGAAACGATAAATCAGGGGGTCGGTGGGGACAACCGGACCCAATCCCTTGACAGGGTACTCGGTTAAGGAGGGGATGTAGGCCGGTCCCAATCCCAAAGCTGCCAAAATTTTCGTTGCTTCCTCTGGGGAGGCGCTCGCTTGCCGGTAAAAAACAGCGGCAATCCACACCTCATCTCGTCCTAGAATCGCTTCTAGGTCAGCGAAACTCAGTCCTTTTTCCTTCTTCGCTTCCAATAGTTTTGCAGTAATTTCGGGTATCATCGCTTATTTTTGCAGAATTTGTCTGCTTCTAGTTTACCTGAACATCAATTATATAAGTAAAAGTTATGACATTGATAAAAAAACATTTCTTAAAACCCCTTTACATAACTATAAAAAGCCGATAGTATTAACTCATGTCAAACAACGAACCTTGACAACCTAATACATACAGAAATTATCCAACCATGACTACAACTCTACAACAGCGCGAGAGCGCTTCCCTGTGGGAGCAGTTCTGTCAGTGGATCACCAGCACCAACAACCGTCTTTATGTCGGCTGGTTCGGTGTGATCATGATCCCCACCCTGCTCACCGCCACCACCTGCTTCATCATCGCCTTTATCGCCGCTCCTCCCGTAGATATCGACGGTATTCGCGAGCCTGTAGCT
>NZ_JAPZSS010000038.1:0-43829 GCF_027532015.1 Microcystis sp. LE19-131.1A
AGTCTATTCAAAAGCAAAAAAGCTATTTAGGCAAGAGAATTAAAAGAGGACTATTCAGAAGCTCGTCGGGTTATTTCTATGGAGCAGATATTAATGGTTCCTTAAATATTGGAAGAAAGGTAGTCGGAGAGGCCGCCTTTAGCGGGAATCCGATAGAGAGGTTCGTAGTTAACCCAGTACGGGTCAAAGCGTACAAAGCTAATTCTAGATCCAATATTTGCGTACAGAATTAGTAACTATTCTGCACTAACAAGAACAAGATGGCTCTTCTCGACTTTGTGTGATAATTTTTGCTTATAGAATCATGAAATGCTTACTGGGAAAGACTTTTAGGACTATTTTGCTGAAGAAACTATCAGTATAGACCCCGTTTCCACACAGAAACCAGAAGAGCCACAAGATTAACTTATAACTTACTCTAGTGCAGTTAAACCTGATCGCCTGAAGCGATCAAAACTATCCAGGGTGCAGGAGTTGAACCTGCCTAGCACGAATTATGAGTTCGTTGCCTCAACCGCTCGGCCAACCCTGGGTTATACTATTAACTCATTATAGATCGGTAATTACTCTGAACGTGAAAATTCAGCCCCACCAAGATGAAAAAATTTGCAATCAGCACCTCCTTGCAGTTAGGACTCCTTTTGATGGTAGCCATGTTAGCCGCCGGTTTCGGTAGCGGTTGGGTAGCCTATCAATTGGGAATCGCCTCCCTGAAGGGAGTCAGTCAACCGGATATCAACCCCGCTAAAAAGTTTACCAACGATCGCACCAGTTATGGTCGCAATCAAACTTTTATCCCCGTGAAAGAACAAGAAGTAATTAAAAGAGTGAGAGTTTATATGCAACAACAGAAAAACAAACCGCAATCAAAGAACGAAACCAAGGGATAGGCTTTAAAAAAGGCGAATTTTGCCTTTTCGCTATGGATAATCAGGATTTATTGACTCGTTTAATTTTAGTCTTTTTACTAATCGTCCTCAATGCTTTTTTCGTAGCGGCGGAATTTTCGCTTGTGTCGGTCCGTCGTACCCGCGTCAGTCAGCTAGTGGCTGCGGGAGATGTGCCAGCGCAGACGGTACAATCTCTACAAAGAAGTCTCGATCGCTTACTTTCCACTACTCAATTAGGCATCACCCTTTCTAGTTTAGCTTTAGGTTGGATCGGGGAGAGTACCATGACCGTTTTTGTGAAGAAATTACTAAGTTTTTTACCCTTTTCTTTAAACTGGCAAAATCTTCTCTCCCATGGTTTCTCTCTTTGTCTAGCTTTTTTAATTGTTGCCTATCTCCAGATAGTTTTTGGGGAACTTTATCCCAAATCCCTAGCTTTAATTTATGCCGAACCGATGGCGCGATTATTAGCAGCACCTATTGGCGTTATTTCCCGGATTTTTAAGCCTTTTATCGGTATTCTCAACCAATCAACTCGTTTTTTATTGGTTTTAACCCGTATTCCCGAAGTGGATCTACAGCGTTCCAGTCGGGTAACTTCCGAGGAATTACAATTAATTATCAGCATGGAAGGGGAATTAACAGGATTAGAAGCAGCGGAAAGGAAAATCTTAAACAATGTTTTCCAGTTTGGCGAAATCACTGCCTCAGAAATTATGGTTCCCCATAACCGTTTAATAGCTATTCCCTCGACCGCAACTTTTGAGGAATTATTGCTACAAGTAGTTAACAGAGGCTATTCTTGTTATCCTGTGGAAGGAGATTCCAGCGATGATATCCGTGGTCTGATCGATTTTAAAGATTTAGCTTTACCCCTTGCCGAAGGTCAGTTAAATTTAACAACCCCGATTAAAACTTGGTTGAAACCTGTGCGTTTTTTCCCCGAAACCACTCCCTTAAATGAATTACTAACAGTGATGCGGGAATCATCCTTAAAGATGGTTATCATTGTGGATGAATTTGGCAGAACAGCCGGTTTATTAACTCTGAAAGATTTAATCGGTGAGATTCTGGGAACTTTTTCCCCTAGTGATCAATCAGGAATATTAGAATACCAAATCCTCGATGAATCAACTTTTCTCGTACAAGCACAAATGAATTTAGAGGACGTGAACAAAGCATTAAATTTAAGCTTACCCTTGGCCGATGAATACCAAACCCTAGCCGGTTTTATCCTCCATCATTGGCAAAAAATACCGAGGGTGGGAGAACAATTATATTACCAAAATTTAGAATTTACCATCATTTCTAAGGTAGGCCCTCGCTTGGAACAAATTAAAATTTATCGACAACAATTATCCTCATGATATAAATAAGAAACAACTTTTCTCCTTGATCCTTCTTGATTGTTAATCCCGTCAATAGCTGCCCACTCCTATCACCATGAAACACCTTTTGGCACTCCTCCCCCTCAGCTTGGGATTAATTGCCCTCACCCCCGCAAATTTGCCCCTAGAACGCCTTGAAATCTCACAATTAGGAACATCTACGGGATACGATGAACGACTGCCAAAGGACAAAAAAACCCTACTACAAGCGATCGATCATAGTTTACGTTATCTGAATAGCTCGGCGGCGATCCGCGCCTATCAAAATTATCCTATTCCTGAAATAACTCGTCAGCGAGTGCAGCGTTCCTTAGTACGTTTTCGTCAATTAGTGCAGAATTCTCCCACTCCCGCAGCTCTACAAAAGGCAGTTAAAAAAGAATTTATTTGGTATCGTTCTTTGGGTAATGATAGTCAGGGAAATGTTAAGTTTACTGGTTATTTTGAGCCAATTTATCAAGCAAGTCGGCAAAAAAACGCCGAGTATAAATATCCTCTCTATCGCCAACCTGCTAACTTTTCTCGCTGGTCTAAACCCCATCCAGCTAGGGTAGAATTAGAGGGAAAAGATGGTTTACTGGGGGAAAATAGCCGTCTAGCGGGATACGAATTAGTTTGGTTAAAAGATCGCTTAGAAGCTTATTTAGTTCATGTGCAAGGTTCGGCAAAATTACGTTTACCTAATGGTCAAATTATGAGCATCGGTTTTGATGGCAATACCGAGCATCCCTACACAAGTCTGGGAAAAGAAATGATTGCCGATGGTATTTTTCCTGCTGAGGGTTTAACCTTACCAATGGTTTTGGATTTTCTCAGAAGTAATCCTGAGCAATTAAAGAATTATATTCCCCGCAATAATCGGTTTATTTTCTTTCGAGAAACCCACGGTGCGCCTCCCACTGGTAGTATTGGAGTTCCGGTTTTACCAGAAAGATCGATCGCTACAGATAAAAGTATTTTTCCCCCCGGTGCTTTAGCGGTAATTGAGACAGAAATTCCCCAGGAAAATCTTAATAAAAAATTAGTGAGTCGCTATGTTCTCGATCAAGATACTGGCAGCGCGATTAAAGGTACTGGGAGGGTAGATATTTTTATGGGAACAGGAAAAAATGCTGGCGATAAAGCTGGTTTAGTTAATACCCCCGGTCAGTTATATTATTTATTATTGAGGGAATAGGAAATAGTATAGGTAGAATTAAGATAGACTTCCCAGAATCGGTTATCATACTTAAGTGATAATTTAAACAATAGAATCATGAAAAAAACCGTAAATATAGATTGGTCGGATTGTGGTCCAATTACTTTAGTAGTCGTGCAGCCGACTTCTTTTTGTAATCTCAATTGTGATTACTGTTATTTACCCGATCGCCATTTAAAAAATACCTTATCCTTAGATTTAATCGAGCCGATTTTTCAGAGGGTTTTTAGTAGTCGTTTTCTCCAAGATAATTTTACCATTTGCTGGCACGCAGGCGAACCCTTAGCAGTTCCCATCAGTTTTTATGAAAGTGCCTTTGCTAAAATTGCAGAAGTTAGCGAGAAATATAATCAGCAGGGTTATTGTTTTCGTCATTCGGTACAAACTAACGCCACTTATATTAACGATGCTTGGTGTCAATTATTTAAAAAGCATGATGTTTATGTAGGAGTCAGTCTTGATGGACCGGCTTTCATTCATGATATCCACCGGCAAAATCGTAAGGGAACTGGCAGTCATGCTGCTACTATGCGGGGGATTTCTTTCTTGCAAAAACATGAAATTGATGTTAGTATCATCGCTGTTTTAACAGAAGATTCCCTCGACTATCCCGACGAAATTTTTAACTTTTTTTGGGATCATGGTCTTACCGATGTGGCTTTTAATATGGAAGAAACCGAGGGGATTCATTCGCAATCTTCCTTAGATAAATTAGGTATTGAACAACGTTATCGCCAGTTTATTGCTAGATTTTGGCAGTTAGTCACGGCTAAACAAGGAGAATTTAAGCTGCGGGAATTTGAATCGATCTGTAGTTTGATTTATGCCGATGAACGCTTAGAAAATACTGATATGAATCGACCTTTTATGATTGTCAATTTTGATAATCAAGGTAATTTTTCCACTTTTGATCCAGAATTACTATCGATTAAAACCCAACCCTACGGTGATTTTATCTTTGGTAATGTTTTGACCGATTCCCTAGAATCTATCTGTGAAACCGAGAAATTTCAACAAATTTACGCTGATATACGCGGTGGAGTCGATTTATGTCGCCAAAAATGCGATTATTTTGGGGTTTGTGGGGGTGGTGCCGGTAGTAACAAGTATTGGGAAAATGGCACTTTCAACTCCACAGATACTAAAGCCTGTTTATACCGGATTAAGTGTATCACCGATATCGTTCTTGATCGCCTAGAAAATTTATTAGAAGTTTAAAGATGTTTTTAGCTATCAGTAAACAGTTATCAGTTATCAGTTATCAGTTAAGTAGCTGGTTATAATTAAATTAAAAATGGATTTTAGGTTCGATCCCCCCTGCCCCCCTTGATAAGGGGGGTGCCGATCCCCCCTGCCCCCCTTGATAAGGGGGGTGCCGATCCCCCCTTAGTCCCCCTTAATCCCCCCTTAATAAGGGGGGCATCTGATAATTTTTAACGCCTACCTACTTATCAGTTATCAGTTCACTGATTATTGTTTACTAATAACCTATGAAAAAACTTAATCTAAATACCATTTTTCCAAAGTAATGGCATGGTATTATTCTTCTTCTAAGGTTAATCCTAACGCCTCTAAGCGTTCCGCTAGTCGATCCGCGCGTTTCTTTTCTTTATCGGCACGTTTCTTTTCTTTATCAGCGCGTTTCTTTTCTTGACGCATTTGAGACTCTAACTCAACAGTTGTTAAAAATTTTTCTCCATCGGGACGATACAATTCTAAACTAGATTTATCCCAGATAAAACGCATACCTAAGCGGGGACTTATCCAGTCATTGATGGGGATAATTTCTCTTAAATTTTCTCCCTGTCTTTGCCAACCTTGTAAACGACAGCGCATCGGGTTATATAAATAGTATTCTTCTACACCATAGGTGTCATAAAACTCTAATTTTCGACTCATCTCTGCTTTTGTATTCTTCGGTGATAGAATTTCAAAAACTACTTGAGGAGCGATATTTTCTTCCTGCCATTGACGATAGGAACCCCTCCGTCCTTTGGGACGGCCAAAAGCTACCATCACATCAGGAGCAACCGGTGAAACCAAAGTAGAACGCAGAGAATACCAGAGTAAATCTCCGGCAATAAACACCCTAGGGTCATCGGCAAAGATAATCTCTAAATTCTCCTTAATTTTGACAATCCACTCATATTGTTCGGTATTATCTGCCATCGGTTGACCATCACTATCTGGGAAAAGAAGATCGTCGTCAATATCAAGATAACTAACCATTGTCTTTTATTTTTAATAGATGGTTGTTTTTTGATTGTAGCAAGATAATTATGAATTATGAATTATGAATAGGAATTATGAATTGGGGAGTGGGGGAGATGGGGGAGTGGGGGAGTGGGGGAGTGGGGAGGAGGGAGAAAAAAGCTGATGGCTGACAAAAGGTCTTAAGCGGCGGTTATATCTATTAGAGTCTATATTTATCAAAAAGTTAATTGACTAGAATCTATAAAAGCGTTAGGATTGATGGTGACAAATAGTTATTATTGAGGAGGAGATAAGAACTTGATACAGGCAACCCTGCACCAGTTAAGGGTTTTCGAGGCTACCGCACGACACAGTAGCTTCACCAAGGCGGCCGAGGAGTTATTTATCACTCAACCTACCGTCTCAACCCAAGTCAAACAACTCACAAAAGCTGTGGGTTTACCGCTATTCGAGCAAATTGGCAAACGTTTATTTTTAACCGAAGCGGGTCAGGAATTACTGTTCACCTGTCAAGAGATTTTTAATAAATTGGACAACTTTCAGATGAAAGTGGCCGATATTAAGGGAACTAGACAGGGAAAACTGACTTTAGGCGTAATTACTACCGCTAAATACTTTGTGCCGCGATTACTGGGGGCATTTTGTCAACAGTATCCCGGTATCGACATCGCTCTACAGGTGACTAATCACCAGAAACTGCAAGAGCGAATGTTAAATAACGAGGATGACCTCTATATTCTCAGTCAACCGCCGGAAGAAGTGGAACTTTGTTCTCAGTCTTTTCTGGAAAATCCTCTAGTGGTGGTGGCGCGACGGGATCATCCATTGGTGGGACAGAAAAATCTCCCCCTTGAGTGCCTCAACCATCAACCTTTTATTATGCGCGAATCGGGATCTGGAACCCGCCAAGCGGTACAAAAATTATTTAATCTCCACGATATTAAAGTTAAGGTGCGTTTGGAATTAGGCAGTAACGAGGCCATCAAACAGGCTATTTCTGGCGGTTTGGGACTATCGGTACTATCTAAGCACACTCTCATCTCGGAAGGGGAAAACGGCGAATTGGCCATCCTCGACGTGGAACAGTTTCCGATTCAGCGCAATTGGTACGTTTGTTATCTGGCCGGAAAACAACTTTCCGTGATTGCCGATGCTTTTTTAAAATACCTGCTGGAAGCTAGTCAAGCCATCCCGATTCATGCCCCGTTAAAAAATGGTCACAGCCTATTAGTGACCCATTAAACCTTAAACTTTAATTCAGGATCATTTTTCTTCTTGAGGTGGTTATATGTTCGAGTCCTTCAGCCAGACTATCTGGTTGGTACCTCTTTATGCCTTTGCGGGCGCACTTCTCGCCCTACCCTGGTCTCCCGGTATTATCCGGCAAACTGGCCCGCGACCGGCTGGTTATCTGAACTTGATCATGACCTGCTGGGCTTTTTTGCATAGCCTTTTCGCTTTGCTCGCCGTTTGGGGTCGTCCGCCCCAATCTATAGCATTTAATTGGCTAAATGCCGCAGATTTAAGCATATCTTTAGATGTGCAGATTTCGGCTGTTAATATCGGGGCTTTACTGCTAATTACTGGCTTAAACCTCGCCGCTCAGGTATATGCGATCGCCTATCTAGAAATGGATTGGGGTTGGGCAAGGTTTTATTCTCTCGTCGCCCTCTTTGAAGGGGGTATGTGCGCCCTAGTTATCTGTAATTCGCTATTTTTCAGCTATTGTGTGCTAGAAGTTCTCACCCTCGGCACTTATCTGCTGATTGGTTTCTGGTTCAATCAATCTCTGGTGGTAACGGGGGCGCGGGATGCTTTTCTAACCAAACGGATTGGCGATTTAATCCTCTTGATGGGAGTGGTGGCCCTTTTACCCCTGGCGGGAACCTGGAACTTTGACCAATTGGCAGAATGGGCGGCTACAGCCAATTTAAACCCCAATGTGGCTAATTTACTCTGTTTAGCCCTGATTGCCGGTCCGATGGGTAAATGCGCTCAATTTCCCCTGCATTTATGGCTAGATGAGGCCATGGAAGGACCGATGCCCGCAACAATTCTGCGGAATACCGTCGTCGTTTCCACTGGCGCTTGGTTATTGGTGAAATTAGAGCCGGTGCTACAATTATCGCCCTTAACCTTACAGGTGATGATCATTGTTGGCTCTGTTACTGCCATCGGTGCGGGGTTAATTGCGATCGCCCAGATCGATGTTAAGCGTTCCCTTTCCTATTCCGTCAGTGCCTACATGGGACTGATTTTTATCGCTGTTGCCACCGGACAAACGGAAACCGCTTTAGTGTTACTCTTTACATACGCGATCGCTATGTCCCTGTTAGTCATGGTGGTGGGTAACATCGTTTGGAATAATATCAGCCAAGATTTAAGCCAATACGGCGGTTTATGGTCTCGTCGTCCCGTTTCTGGCATTTGTTATCTCGTCGGTGCCGCTAGTTTAGTCGCACTGCCTCCCTTTGGTGGTTTTTGGTCATTGGCCCACATGGGCGATCGCCTCGCAGAAATCAGTGGTTTACTGTTATTAGTGCTATTGTTGGTCAATGCCTTAACTGCCTTTAGTGTCACTAGAGAATTTTGCGTTTTCTTTGGCGGTAAAATCAAACCAATGACCCTGCGCTCTCCGGAAGCTCTTTGGCCCTTAGTTATCCCCATGACTGTGACCATGGGTTTCGCCCTTCATCTGCCGATTTTATTAGCGCAATGGCATTTATTACCAAGTAACTTAAATCTGGGAGTGGCTTTTCTCTTGGTACTTTCCACTGCTGGGGGCGTAATTCCGGCAGCATATATTTATCTGAATGAAAATATCTCCAAACCGATCGTTTTTCAACCGAAAGCCCTTCAAGATTTCTTTGCCAACGACCTTTATACAGCCCAATTGTATAAAGTCACCATCGTTTTTGTCGTCGGATTAATTTCGCAAATTATTAACTGGATCGATACCTTTCTGGTGGATGGGATCGTTAATCTGGTGGGATTAGCCACGGTTTTTGGTGGTCAGAGTTTGAAATATAACGTCTCAGGACAGACCCAATTTTACTTTCTGTCGATTATTTTGGGGGTGGCTTTGATCGGTATTATCATCTGCTGGCCCCTACTAGCACAAATTTCTCTAGTTTTCAGTTAAAGATTTGATAACTTAGGCTTTTCTTTAGCATCCCCGGCCCTGACAATAGGATTTGTCCTGATTAATGGAAACAATTACCTATGTTCAATACCTCTCGTCGCCAATTAATCCGTTATGGGGGTGGTTTTTTGGGAACCAGTCTAGCCGCCTCTGTTTTGGGTTCTCAGTTGTCCCAAACTAACGCCCAAACCGCCGTTAATTCCCAGCCATGGCTAACGGCTCAAAATCAAGGATTGAACCCAGACCAGGCCTTAACTATGCTCATGGAAGGCAATCAACGTTTCTGGGAACGAAGACAAAAAAGTCCTAACCGCGATCAAGCTCGACTCACAGAAGTGGCCGAAAGTCAAGCCCCTTTTGCGGCAATTTTGGGCTGTGCCGATTCTCGCGTACCAGCAGAAATCGTTTTTGATCAAGGATTAGGAGATCTATTTGTGTGTCGGGTAGCGGGAAATTTAGCCACTTCCGAAGAAATTGGTAGCCTCGAATTCGGCACGTTGGTGTTAGGAGCCAAGGTAATTGTTGTCCTTGGACATTCTCGTTGTGGAGCGGTAAAAGCCACCATTGAAGGGGGTCGATTCCCCGGACAAATCGGTCGTTTAATCGATGGCCTACAGGTGGGAGTTGATCGGGCCGAAAAACAACCCGGTTCTAACAAACTTGAGCGAGCAATTAAATCCAATGTTAACTATCAAGTAGAGAAATTAGGCAAATCCCCAGTTATTGGTGAATTAGTGGACGGCAAACAATTAAAAGTTGTCGGTGCTTACTACGATCTCGATACCGGCAAAGTGAGTTTAATTTAGTCAATTCTAGATTAGTCATCGTGTCGTTTGGCTAATCCTTTTCTCATCCCAGTCATTATAAATTTGATCGATACCAATATGCTCAGTACCCTGCTTTGGTTGCCAATAATTGGAGCAATTATCGTCGGTCTTTTCCCCGATAAATTTGCCCCAGCAAAATTACGTCAAATTACCCTCTTTTTTGTTGCTGCCGTCCTCTTTTGGTCTTTATATCTGCTGACTCAATATAACTTAACCAGCAATGGCTTTCAATTTTCTGAATACCGCGAATGGGCAAAACCAATCGGTTTAAGTTATAACCTCGGAGTCGATGGTTTGTCCTTACCGTTAATTATTTTAAGCTGTTTCTTGACAGGAATAGCTATCTATAGTAGCGAAGAAAAAATAGAGCGTCCCCGACTTTATTACATCCTAATCCTCCTGATTAACGCCGGGGTTTCTGGGGCATTAATGGCCAAAAACCTGCTGCTGTTCATCGTTTTCTATGAACTAGAATTAATCCCCTTTTATCTGATGATTGCTATCTGGGGAGGCGAAAAACGTGGCTATGCTTCGATTAAATTTCTTCTCTACACTGCTGTCTCCGGATTATTAGTCCTAGCGGCATTTTTAGGCATAGGTTTCCTCAATGGTGGCACTTTTGACTACTCCTCCCTCTCGACCGCCGATTTCTCCCAAAAAACCCAGTTACTGCTCTTAACTCTGCTGTTAGTGGGATTTGGCATCAAAATCCCCCTCGTACCTCTCCATACTTGGCTACCAGATGCCTACACGGAAGCTTCCCCCGCTACAGCAATTTTACTAGGTGGTATTCTCGCTAAACTCGGTACTTATGGCTTAGTTCGCTTTGGTCTGCAATTATTCCCGGAAACTTGGTCTTTAATCGCCCCCGGACTGGCAATTGTCGGCGTTATTAGCGTTATTTATGGAGCTTTGAGCGCTATTGCCCAAAAAGACATTAAACGCATGGTGGCCTACAGTTCGATCGGTCACATGGGCTATATACTGGTAGCAGCCGCCGCTGGCACGGGTTTAAGCGTCCTTGGTGCCGTCGCGCAAATGATTAGCCACGGTCTTATTCTCGCCCTCTTATTCTATCTGGTGGGCATTGTCGAACGCAAAGCCGGAACTAGAGATTTAGATGTTTTAAACGGTTTAATGAACCCAATTCGCGGTTTACCCTTGGTTAGCGCTCTATTAATTCTCGCCGGTATGGCCAGCGCTGGTATCCCCGGATTAGTGGGATTTGTGGCGGAATTTATCGTTTTTCAGGGGAGTTTTTCCCGTTTTCCCGTGCAGACGGTTCTCTGTATCATCGCTTCCGGTTTAACGGCGGTTTACTTTGTTATACTGCTTAATCGCACCTGTTTTGGTAAATTGGATAATAAACTTGCCTACTATCCCAAAGTCCTGAAATCGGAAACTATACCCGCTTTTGTCCTAATGGTATTAATCGTCTTTTTAGGTATTCAACCCAATTATTTAGTCCGTTGGATTGAACCCACCACTAACTCGATGGTTGCCAGCTTATCGGGACAAGCAAAACCTAGTTTTGTGTTACAAAAATCTCCGCAAAAGTCCTCAAAAACCAACTGGTTTAATCGGGGTAAATTTTTGAGTAATAGTTAGTTATCCCTTGCTGTTTCCGAATTATTGTAACCGCTGCTAATTACTTTACCTAAAACTATGACTGGGACATTAATCAAAGCCAAAATTCCCCCTTCTACTCACGAATTCGCCGACATTATCTATCGTTTAGAAGCGGGTGGATCCATGTTGCCGGATACTCCCGAAAACCTGATGCAAATTATCGGCATTTATAAAGCTTATGCCGTGCCGATGGATTTTTATTGGCGAGATCTGCTCTACATTGCCGAACGAGTTTTCCTCGATCCTTTGCCCTTTTTTAAATATTTTCTGCCCCAAGAATACCTAGACCTACAAAATCATTACGCTGGCGATAATGCCGATTTACGCATCTGGCGCGGTACGGGTTCCGCTCACCCTGAATTGTTAGAATTCATGGATAAAGGTAAAACCCGAAAAATGCCCAGATTAATCCATCACCTCTGGCATGACCGTATTAATATGGAATTTGCTGAAGCCTGTATGCAAGCCATGTTATGGCATGGCCGCGATATGGGTTGGGGTTTATTTGATGCCTATCTCGATTCAGAAGAATATCGCCAAAATGCCGACCGCGCTATTAAGGCCTATTTCAAGAAAAACCCCGTGATGATGAAACTTTATGACCTGTTCCCCGATATGTTTTTGGAACAGGTGCGGATGATGTCCTACTACTCTAATTTAGGACTATTCTGGGAAGTGATGGCTCCAGTATTTTTCGAGATGTCCGATATCTACGATGAAGGCGGGTTTAAAGGTGTTCCTGATGCCATGAATTTCCTCGTCAATGGCATTTTTGCCATCGCCGGCCGGCCAATTTATCATCATGTTTATATTGATGGTCAATGCTACGAAATTATCCCCAAATCAAAGGCTTTTACTTGGCTTTATGAAGCGGCTTTACCCTATGTGGAAGCGGTCTTTTATCGTACTGCTCCCTTCCGGGGTACCAAGTCCTATAATGCCCAAGCAAAACAGGTTCCTGACGAACAAAAAGACTTTCACTATGGCATTCTTTATGCGGATGTTTTCCCCGTGGGTACTGCGGGAATTCCTCCCACTTTGTTAATGGATGATATGTATCATTTTTTACCCCAATATCTGATTGATTACTATCAGCAAAACTGCCGGGGGGAAGACGATATTTTGATTCAATTGGGTATTAGTTTCCAGCGCTCGATGTATAATGTTACTTCAGCAGTTATTCAAGCTCTACGCACTGCTTTACTCTATCCCCTCGACGATCCTAATCCCAAACATTTACTTAAAAATCGTCAATTCTTTGAGGCACAAATGGACAGATTTAAACGTCCCGAAGCGCGTCTTAGAGATATCCAAAGTCCTAATTATCGTTAAGGTTTTTGGGTTATTTTTCTGGTGGGTTTATCGCCCACCTTTTTTGATTATGAGATAACCGACACCCAATGTCATACTAATACTAAATCCCTTGAGTAACCCACAGAAAACGGGTTTTTCCGAGAAACCCGTTTTCTACTCGAGGGAATAAATAATCAGTATTTAATAGCCAGATTTAGTATTAAGTACCTAAGCAAAATTAATTACACATTTCGATAAAGCTTTTGCTTCTTGCCTTCGTTAAAACCACCCACTTACTAGGATAGTTACAGAACGTAAAAATTGGCTAATTCAGGAGTTATTATTATGCTAGACCAAATGATGAAGATGTTAGAAGGGCAACAAATAGGCCCCTATCGTCTTAATAAATTTCTCGGTGCGGGTGGTTTTGGTGGTGTATTTCATGCTAGTGAAATGGTCAGAAATACATCGGTCAAAGAAGTTGCCATTAAAGTTATCCCCGAAAGTAGCGATGATAAATTAATTGAATTAACAAATTCCAGAAAGTTAGAACATCCTAATTTAATTAAGAGTTATGCGGTGGGGGAATTTACTTTTCTCAATACAGAGATGCTTTATTTAGTGATGGAATTGGCACAGGGTAGCCTAGAAAATCACATTGCCAAAGCCAGTTTGTCAGCGGATGAGATTACAAATATTACTGCTCAAGTCGCCCAGGGCTTAAATTATCTTCATCGACAAAATAAAGTCCATCGAGATTTAAAACCGGGTAATATCCTCAAGGTTAATCAACAATACAAGTTAGCAGATTTTGGCTTAATTAGAACCTTAAATAACAAAAGCCACACTCAAACAGTCCACAATACCGGTACAATTATTTATATGCCTCCCGAAGCCTTTAGGGGGGATATTTCCTCAGCCTGGGATTTGTGGTCATTAGGTATTATGTTAATCGAAATGACGACTAATCAACTTCCCTATAAGTTTAATAATGATATTCACCAGTTAATGGCAAAGGTGATGAATTGTGATTTACAAATCCCCAGTTTACCGAAAGAGTTTAAACCGATTATTGAAGGGTGTTTGCAAAAAGATAGAAAACAAAGATGGACAGCACAACAGGTTTTAAATGCCTTACAAGCAGTCAAAAAGCCTGTTTCACCAATACCCCTAATTGCTTCACCTACTCCATTTACCGAAAAAATATCCAACGGAGTAACACTAGAGGTAGAAAACGGGTTTCTCCGAGAAACTCGTTTTCTGTGGGTTACTCAACGGATTTAGGATAATATTGGTGCGTTACGTCGCCTATGTAATTAATGTAAATTAAATAATATTGTGGCGCTCCTAACGCACCCTACCTACTCAGATGAACAGTTTCGACGATTACAACAGCATAGCGTCCTGTAGGGGGGAAGCATTCGAGCAATAACCTATCGGTGAAACCGGAGATTTTCTATCCGAATGCTTCACCCGTACTTTTTGCAGCAAACCCTATATAGGGTTTGCTGAATAAATCTAAAAACCTTGTTGGGTAAGACTTTTAGACTTTTTGTCAATCAAAAAGTACCAGGTATGGGAGTGATCAGGGGGAAAATCCCTGGACTTTTTCCCTAAAAATTAGGTAATTGGCCACCTCAAAACCGGTAAAACCCCACACCCCACACTCCACGAAAAACTTTTTGCCGCAAACCCTAACTATTGATTATGTTTCCGCTGCAACTAGCGCACAGACTAATCTTCGCTTTCTTGATCATTCCTCTCTTCAAACCCTAGCCAAAAAAGTAACGCATTCTCAACCTCCATCATTTGCTCAGATGTCAGATTTCCTAATTTACGCAAAAGCTTTGCATGGGGAATTGTAACGATGTTTTGTACATCAAAGACTCCTTCTCTAAGGAAGCGAGCTTGGACTTTCACTTCAAATCTTGAACCACGAGAGCTTGTCGTATGTGGAACCAGCGTCGCTAAGGCACGCTCTTGATTGCGCGCAGGAATACTGATAACCAAACAGGGTCTGACTTTGGCCACATAACCCAGATCAACCAGCCAAACCTGACCACGATCAGGGCTATCCATAGGAAGCTTCCTGATCATCTAATTCTAGAAAAATTCCCTCGGCATTGAGGACTAGATCTTCATCAGATAAGGGCGGAAAATCCAGGTGAATTGTCCGCTTCAGAATCTCTAATAGCAAATCTGAGCGCTCTGAGTCTGTCAAGCGGTCAAAGGTATCTAAAAGTTCCTGAACTATAGCAGTCATAGCGGTTGCCCTATATCTGCTCAATACTATAACACAAGCTTAACAAGGCTCTTAGTCATTCCTTGACAGCCCCAATAAATTCCGAATGTAAGTTTGGAATCCCCCCAAACCGCCATCGTCATCCCAACGCTGTCTGAAAGTCGGTAACTTCTCCAATTCCATCACATTCCCACCTTGATACCTGACTCGATAATCAAACATCGCATCTGCTTTTGCTGATACAGGTGGATTATCAAAATCAATAGCCCAAAGCACCTCAACAATTCGATAGATGTCGTAATTATCCTTGCCAATTTCACGTTCGGCTTTGCAGTCGAGAACTTTTACTAAATGGGTAACATACCCTCGCTGTCTGAGTAGTATCAAACTACCTTTTTCGGGTTTATTGGCATTGACTTCATCGTCTTTCCATGCCAGTTGGAAGGGCGATGAAACCTTATATTTCCGATATGCCCATGTACCATCGTTTCGCCTGACATTTTTAGTCCACTTCAGAGCTTGTAAATCCATGTCAATATCTCGAAATAAAACTATAAGTTAAACTCGATCGCGATGACGGCGATCAGCGATAAAAGACTCCACCAATTTAACATCTTCGACACTACCGATCACTAAAGGTGTGCGGGTGTGTAATTTATCGGGAACGATATCTAAAAGATTTGTCACCCCATCACTAGCTTTACCTCCTGCCTGTTCAATTAAAAAAGCAAGGGGAGCAGTTTCATAAATTAAGCGCAATTTTCCCTGGGGATTTTTAACAGTACCCGGATAGAGAAAAACGCCTCCCTGCATTAAAATTCGATGGATATCTCCCACTAATGCCCCACTGTAACGGGCTGTGTAACCATCATGACGGTGGACATAACGGGTATAGTCGCGAATTGCCTCATCCCACTGCCAAAAATTGCCCTCATTGGTACTATAAATTGGACCGTGATCGGGGATAATAATATTCTCTTGGGCGAGGATAAATTCCCCTAAACTGGGGTCAAGGACAAAGGCATGAACACCGCGACCGATCGAGTAAACTAAAATAGTCGATGGTCCATAGAGAATATAACCGGCGGCGATTTGTTTACGACCATTTTGCAGTAAATCTAGGGCTTCTCCGTCTAAATCATTGCCTTCCTGTTGACGGATGGCAAAAATCGAACCCACATTTAGGTTAATATCCACATTGGAAGAACCATCGATCGGGTCGTAGAGTAGGGTATAGCGACCGATGGGACAGTTTTCTGGGATATAATAGGGTTTATCCATTTCCTCGGAAGCAAGACGGCAAACTAAACCACTTTGCTTAAAAACCGAGATAAATACTTCATTGGCAAAAACGTCCATTTTCTTGACCGATTCCCCTTGGACGTTGGTTTCTCCAGTAAAACCTAGCACATCCGCCATTAATCCCGCTTTACTGAGACGACGGGCAATTAATTTCCCCGCTAGGGCAATCCGACTCATAATTGCGCTTAAATCCTGCGCGTCGGGGGAAAAGCTTTGTAGTTGCTGCAGGACGTGACGGGAGAGGGTGGTACAATCTCGATCGAGGCTATGTTCGGGGATAGAAAAGGGAATATTGCTAACCATAACTGTAATTGCCAGTAATAAAGTAAAAAAAGGGAAACTCGTCTAGTCTCAATTATGACTATGATTTGATCCTAGCCAAAATTTTTCCCATTGCGGGCTAATTTTTAGATCAGTTTTAGAGTTGGCTAATTTTTATCCCATTGATCATTAAATTTTGGTCAATAAGTAGCTGTTTATAATTAAATTGAAGATAAACTTTGGTTTCGATTCCCCCTTGATAAGCTATCCATTAGTCACATCTTTCTTAACATAAAATTTGACAAAAAGAGAAAAGTGTGCAAGATGGCTCAAGGGGGTTCTATAGGGGGACTAATTTGTAGCTTGTAGTTGGGAGCATCTCACCTTTGTAACCCCTAAATCAGGTTTTTATGTCAAGCTATTTTGAAAACCTTGCTAGAAAACAGTTTTAGGGATAAGTATAATTACTCACTTGCATAAATGAGATGCTCTCTTTGTAGCAATGATGTGGCCTCTAGATGAGAATATTTTGTCTCTATTTTAAATTTTTTGATGACCGATAAGACAACTTCTATAAATATATCATTCAGTCCATGTTTGTATAATTCATCCATGACTCTCCCAATTTTATCATCATTGATATAATCGGTTTTTATTTCTTCTCCCAATAATTCTTCGATTCCTTTATCTTCAAAAAATTGACTAAATAAGTATAAAGGCCTTGAAACAAATCCTAATCCATTGATTAGAATAGCTTTGACCACTGTTCCTGCTGAAATTTTTTCTCGGGAGTCAATTCCTAATTTAGAGTTGATTATTTCAACTATTCTTATTTCGTCAATTAGTCCGGCTACTATTCCTAAGTGATCTAGGTTTTTAATTTTTACCTCTGAGATAGGAGACAATTTTTGTACCTTTAATAGATTTTTGAGCTTTTTGATTGTCTCACTTTTTTGGGACTAATTCTCTGAGTATTTTTATTTATTTTTTTCTTGAATGAGTTTATGCTATTTTATGCTACATTTTGAAGTGCGGAGTGTCGGATAAAAAAATCAACCCATGAACGAACAACGCACCCAATTCTGTCTAAATTATGATTTTTTTGATTGTTTGATTGACTAGGATTTTGGCTCTCTTGGATTTGGTGGGTGAAATGTATTCTAAGATACATTCCTCCTAGCGAGGGGGTGGAAGGAACCACAAAGACACAAAGGACACAAAGATTGATCGATCATATTGTAAGTTAAACTTATCACACAGAACCTATAAGAGCCGGATTTTTTTCGGCTATCATCCCGGTGATACAATTCTGATAATCTCCCCATTCAATCTAAACAGCGCACTCAATTGATTCTTGACGATGACTAATGAGTTCAAAAGTTATCGCTGCTTGAGGTTCAAGAGTAATTAGATGATTTAGTTGTAATAATTCTGGAATCATCTGTCGTAATTTAGCTGTTAAAGCTTCGATGGTATCAGCTTCGATGACTAATCCCGGAATATCTTCACTCTCTGCTACCCACACTTGCGCTTCTCGATCCCAAAATGCTTCTACTTGGTACGGTTTTTGATTCATGATGATTTAGTTCAAGTGAGTAGAATTAGCTTATATATCAATTAAGATTATACAGTGCGATCGCATTTTTGACAACCCTACCACCAATCCCCAAATCTTGATGATCGCCGATGAATCGCTTATAATTGAATCAAACGAACAAAGCACCCAATCCTATCCAAACCTCATTAGGTTCTGCCTAATTTTCAATTAAGTACGGGATGATAAAATATGCAATATCAAGTCAATCTCAAACAAACAGAAGAGGGATATGCTGTTTGGTGTCCTAGTTTACCCGGTTGTGCTTCTCAAGGGACAACTAAAGAAGAAGCACTCAATAATATTCAAGATGCAATTCAGTCTTATTTAGAAGTTGCTGCAGAATTAAATCAAGGGATCGAATCTTATTATGTAGAAGTTGAATTAAATCATGCCTAGTCTTGCTAGAATTAATCATCAACGAGCAATTAAAGCGTTTGAAAAAGCAGGATTTCAGATTGTTCGACAGGGAAAACATATTTATTACCATGACTGATGGACAACATATTCTCACTATTCCAAGGGCTAATCCAATTAATGCCTATACAATGGGAACAATTATTAAAGGTTCTGGATTAACTATTGAAGAATTTAAAAAACTTTTATAAAACAATCTCAACCCATGAACGAACAACGCACCCAATCCTGTCTAAATTATGATTTTTTTTGATTATTTGATTGACTAGGATTTTTTTTGGATATTATCCCTGTGATACAATTTTGATAATCTCCCCATTAAATCCCTGTAGGGGCGAAGCATTCGGATAGAAAATCTAGGGTTTCAGCGATAAGTTATTGCCCGAATGCTTCGCCCCTACCCCCGAACAATAACCTATCGCTAAAGATAACTGAATTAACCGCCACCATCTACCACGCCATGAATGAACCCCAAAAACATCGACAATCTATTCGTTTAAAAGGCTATGATTATAGGCTTAATGGAGCTTATTATATAACAATTTGTTCTTATCAGAAGCAGTATTTATTTGGTGAAATTGTTGAAGGAAATATGGAGCAGAATTTACTTGGTGATACTGTTGAAGCAGTATGGTATAGACTGCCTCTAAATTTTAAATTTATTGAACTAGATGCTTTTATTGTCATGCCCAATCATATTCATGGAATTATAGTAATACAAAATTATGATCTGGAAAAGACCGAATACGATTCTCAATATACTCACGGTACAATGCCGGAATCTTTGGGGGCTATTGTGCAGAATTTCAAATCAATTTCTAGTCGTAAAATTAATCGTTTATGTGGCGATCGCCTGAAAATTTGGCAGCGCAATTATTATGAACATATCATTCGCAATGAAAATTCTTATCAAAAAATCCGGCAATACATTCTTGATAATCCGCGAAATTGGGAACAAGACGAGAACAATCTGAATAAATTCAAACCAATGTAGGGGCAAATAACCTGTGGGGACAAATAACCTGCGGGGACGAATAACCTGTAGGGGCGAAGCATTTGGGCATAACATATCGCTGAAACCATAAATTTCTTATCCGAATGCTTCGCCCCTACCCCGGGCAATAAACTAATAACCTTCGCCTATTATCCCTGTGATACAATTATGATAATCTCCTCATTAAATCCCTGTACGGGCGAAGCATTCGTGCATAATCTATCACTAACCTTAGCCTATCATCCCTGTGATACAATTCTGATAATCTCCTCATTAAATCCCTGTACGGGCGAAGCATTCGTGCATAATCTATCACTGAAACCCTAGATTTTCTATCCGAATGCTTCGCCCCTACCCCAGACAATAACCTTAGCCTATCATCCCTGTGATACAATTATGATAATCTCCTCATTAAATCCCTGTACGGGCGAAGCATTCGTGCATAATCTATCACTGAAACCCTAGATTTTCTATCCGAATGCTTCGCCCCTACCCATCAATTCCCCATCTACCACGCTATGAATGAACAACGCACCCAAGCCTACCTAAACCTCATTAATCAGCTATTATCCTGCAATGATGGCGATGAACCCCGAATATTACAGGAAAATCGGGAATTGCTGGATGAGGGGTTGGTACAGGTAATGGTAGCGGTAGCGCAACAATACGAGAATGCAGGAAGGGAAAATGAGGCGCGATGGTTGATGAATATGGCGCAACAGTTAGCGCAAGCATTAGGATTATTGGGAGAGGAAACCACAGCAACAGCTAACACTCCTCGAGACTATCTAAATTTCTTGATGAAGACATTACTAAAAATCTCAGAAAATCGTAACCCTCAAGTAATTTATCCCTTCTGGGAACAAAATCTTGATAAATTGGATGATAATTTAGCGCAAATTTTAGACAGTTGGACAAGAGAGAAATTAAGGCAAATTATACGAGAACAAGCCTATTCTATCGCTGTATATATTGGCAATTTCAGTAACTTAATCTGTCAATTTCCTCTCGGTGACATCACCACCCACAAAGAAATTGCCATCACGGGTTATGAAATAGCCTTAACTATCTTCACTTTTGAAGCATTTCCCCAAGAATGGGCATTGACACAGTTTAGTCTCGCTATTGCTTACCGTAACAGAATCAGAGGAGAGAAAGCCGACAATTTAGAAAGGGCGATCACCGCTTACCAAGAAGCTTTGAAAGTTTATACTTTTGACGCATTTCCCCAAGCTTGGGCAAGGACACAAACTAATCTTGGCACAGCTTACAGTGACAGAATCAGAGGAGATAAAGCTGAGAATCTTGAACAAGCGATTTCCTGTTACACAAAAGCCTTGAAAGTGAGTACTTTTGAGGCATTTCCCCAAGATTGGGCAACGACACAGTATAATCTCGCTCTTGCTTACTATTCCAGAATCAGAGGAGAGAAAGCTGACAATTTAGAAATAGCGATCACCGCTTACGAGAAAGCCTTAAAAGTGTTAACTTTTGACGCATTTCCCCAAGAATGGGCAATGACACAGAATAATCTCGGTGAAGCTTACCGTAACAGAATCAGAGGAGATAAAGCCGACAATTTAGAAAAAGCGATCGATGCTTACAAGGAAGCCTTGAACGTGAGGACTTTTGACGCATTTCCCCAAGAATGGGCAGATACACAGAATAATCTCGCTGCTGCTTACAGTAATAGAATCAGAAGGGAGAAAGCCGACAATTTAGAAAAGGCGATCACCGCTTACCAGGAAGCATTGAAAGTGAGGACTTTTGACGCATTTCCCGAAGATTGGGCAATGACACAGCGTAATCTCGGTGAAGCTTACCGTAACAGAATCAGAGGGGATAAAGCCTGTAATTTAGAAAGGGCGATCGCGTACTGCCAAGAAGCTTTGAAAGTTTATACTTTTGACGCTTTTCGCCAAGATTGGGCAATGACACAGAATAATCTCGCTGTTGCTTACCGTGACAGAATCAGAGGGGATAAAGCCTGTAATTTAGAAAGGGCGATCGCGTACTGCCAAGAAGCCTTGAAAGTTTATACTTTTGACGCATTTCCTCAACAATGGGCAATGACACAGAATAATCTCTCTATTGCTTACAGTAAGAGAATCAGAGGAGAGAAAGCTGACAATTTAGAAATAGCGATCGCGTACTGCCAAGAAGCCTTGAAAGTTTATACTTTTGACGCTTTTCGCCAACAATGGGCAATGACACAGAATAATCTCGCTATTGCTTACCGTTACAGAATCAGAGGAGAAAAAGCTGACAATTTAGAAATAGCGATCAAGTCTTATCACAATGCCTTACAAATCTATACTAAAGACAGTGATCCCCTTAATTGTTTACAAACCGCCCAAAATTTAGGCATCCTACATTATGATCAAAAACAATGGCAACAAGCAACAGAAGTCTATAATATCGCCATTGAAGCGGTAGAGAATGCCCGCTTAGAAGCATTAAATCCCCAAGATCGTCAAGAGGTTTTATCCAATGCCATTGGTGTTTTCCATCGCATTGTACAGGCGCATCTTAATCTCAATCAGCCTGAGAAGGCATTAGAATATATCGAACGCAGTAAAGGGCGTAATCTGGTGGAATTAATCACCCAGAAAAACCTACACCCCCAAGGCGTTAGTCAAGAAATTATCGCCCAATTAAATGAATTAAAGCAAAGAGTTGTTAACGAGCAAATTCGCTTACAACATCAAAGCATTAACCAGAAGCTAATGCAGAGTGATAACCTAACTCCCTACGTTCAAGATCACAGTTATCTGAAAGAATATCAACAAGACTTAGATAATTTTATTGCAAGAGAAATTAAAGATCCTCTCTTTAGCCTCACTCAAAAAGTTGAGCCGATCCCATTTACAGAAATTCAGGAATTAACTGATGCTGAAACTTGTCTGCTGCAATGGTACATTACAGGGGAGAAAATAATCGCTTTTGTGGTGTCGGCTGATGGAGAGATTAAAGTTTGGCAATCTTCCGAAGATGATAAAAATCAATTCTTGGATACATTCAATAATTATCGACGACTTTACTACTCCGAAAATGGCAAGCAAGAATGGAAAAATCAACTATCTAACCTCTTACAGACTTTTGCTGATATTCTGCATATTAATGATATTCTTGCCCTGATTCCCGATACTTGTCAACGCTTAATTATTATTCCCCATGTGTATCTGCATATTCTCCCTATTCACGCTTTCCCGATTAACAAAAACCAAATTTTACAGGATAAGTATGATGTACAATATGCCCCTAGTTGTCAAATCTTGCAAAAAATCTCCCAAACTTCTCACCATTCCGACTTTAATAAACTGTTCGCTATTCAAAACCCCACTAAAGACTTATCTTACACTGACTTAGAAGTTAATATCCTCTCAACTTTCTTTACTGAACCTCAAGTTATCGCCCAAGATAACGCCACTAAAAACGCTGTTCTTCCCCATCTCAAATCCTCAGATAACCACTGTTATCACTTCTCCTGTCATGGAAGCTTTAACCCAGCTAATCCCCTTGAATCCGCCTTATTCTTAGCCAATAAAGAACCCCTAACATTAGGCGAAATCTTTGAACTGCGCTTGAATAAATGTCGCCTTGTCACCCTTTCTGCCTGCGAAACTGGCTTAATTGATTTAAACTCTATCAGCGATGAATATATCGGTTTACCCAGTGGTTTTCTGTTTGCAGGAAGTCCCAGCGTTGTCAGTAGTTTATGGACAGTTAATGACCTGTCAACCTCCTTCTTGATGATTAAATTATATGAGATTTTATTTGATGAGAATCAGCAAGTTTCTGTACCAGTTGCTTTGAAAATAGCGCAAAATTGGTTACAGAATTTGACCATTGAAGAATTTGATAGGCTATTAGTCAAATATAAACCAGAAATTGATCAGGTTTTAATTGAACTAACTCCTAACAAAAAAAAGATTATTGAGAAACAAATTGAGTTAACTGGTCAACGGGGTAAATATCCTTTCGCTAACCCTTATTATTGGGCAGCATTTCTTGCATCAGGAGTTTAGATATATACAAAATTAAGATTAAATTTTAAGCATTATTTTGACAATAATCCTCTAATCCATATTTGTTTAAAATATAAAGTAATACAGCTAAAGCAACCCCAATTGTACCAAATAAACCTGTTAAAATATTAAGAATATCTAAAATTGTTCTAGCTAAATCAGCGCAAACTACTGGACGACATCTTTCTGCTAATTGATCTAAATCTAATCCCCTATCTGGTTCTGCTCCAGTTTCTTCCATATAAATTAAGATTAACGCATCGTCTAAATTTCCATCACATTCTGCAATCAAATTTAAAGCATCCAAAGCTTCAGGATAATCCTTAAATTGCTGCCGATAGTGTTGAATTTCTTCCAGTGTTAACTGAGTTGTATTGTCCATAGTGCTATTGTTAAAACTAAAACTAATTTTCTCCATTATAATGCGATCACTGATCTTGTCAAATGCAAAAACCTGCGGGTACAGCATCCTCAAGATAACCTTCGCATTCTTCAATCGCATCCAAAGCAGCGATCGCACTTAGATTATCTGCCAATTCAGCGCGAAACTGGGCAATTTCTTCGGGAGTAACTTTAGTTGATTCAATATCCATCGGTTGTTCTTATTTACAGACAATACTGATTGTATAGTTTCTATTTTGCCATCTAAAGTGTTAATCTAACTGGTTACTGATAACTGAAAAGGTTCTTAATTCCCTACCATTGTGATAATTGCTGTCATTTAAACCACGACAAAGTTAACTAATTTGCCCGGGACAACAATCACTTTTTTGATTTCCTTGCCCTCTAAATAACGTTGGGCGATTTCTGATTCCAGGGCGAGGGTTTCTAGGGTGCTTTTATCGGCACTAGCGGGAACTTGTATCGTGCCTCTGGTTTTTCCCAAAATTTGGATGACAAGGGTAATCTCGTCCACAATCAGGGCAGTAGGATCAACTTTTGGCCAGGGTTGCAGGTGAATTGATTGGCTATGGCCTAAAGCTTGCCATAATTCTTCGCTAAGATGGGGAGCAAAAAGGGAAAGTAAGATTAATAGGGTTTCGATTCCTTCCCGATAAATGGGGGATGCAAAACACTTATTATCCCCTAAAGCATTACTGAGTTTCATCAATTCGGAAATGGCGGTATTAAATTGATAATCTCCTTCTAAATCCTCGGAGATTTCTTTAATAGCGGTGTGAATTGCCCGTCTTAAATCCTTGTCAGTTTTCGAGAAAGTCTCTATTTTTTTGACTTGCTTGGCTTTATTTTCAATATATTCGCTGACTAAACGCCACACCCGATTAAGAAAGCGAAATTGTCCTTCTACCCCCGCATCTTCCCACTGTAAATCTTTTTCTGGGGGTGCGGTAAAAAGTATAAACATTCGGGCAGTATCGGCCCCATATTTTTCCAGGACTTTCAGAGGATCAACGCCGTTATATTTCGACTTAGACATTTTTTCAAAGAAGAAAGATAGAACTTCTCCCGTGTCTTTATCGCAATATTTATCCTCTTTATAGATAACATTTTCTGCGGGGACATATTTGCCAGTTTCGGGATTTTTGTAGGTCAATCCCTGTACCATTCCCTGGGTTAATAGACGGTTAAAAGGTTCATCGACATTAACTAAACCTCGGTCTCTTAAAACTTTGGTAAAGAAACGAGAATAGAGTAAATGTAGGATAGCGTGTTCGATTCCTCCGACGTATTGATCCACGGGCATCCAATCATTAACCTTCTCGAATTGAAAGGGTATATCTTCATTTTTAGCATCGGTATAACGGAGGAAATACCAACTAGAATCGATGAAAGTATCCATAGTGTCGGTTTCCCGTTTTGCGGGAGTGCCACAGCGAGGACAATCCACATTTACCCAGTCTTCTAATTTGGCTAAAGGAGAAGCACCTCGACCGCTAAATTCGACATTTTCCGGTAAAGTAACGGGTAAATTATCGATAGGTACTGGCACGGTTCCACAGTTAGGACAGTGGATAACTGGAATCGGACAACCCCAATATCTTTGACGGGAAATTAACCAATCCCGGAGACGATATTGTATTCTAGCTTTGCCGTAACCTTGGGCAGTGGCATAATCAATAATAGCGGTTTTTCCTTCTTGGGAATTCAGTCCATTAAATTGAGCGGAATTAATCATAATTCCCGCTTCTGTATAGGCCTCTTTTAACTCAATTTCGCCACTTTCTGGAGTAATAACTATCTTAATTGGCAGATTATTTTCCTGAGCGAATTTAAAATCGCGACTGTCGTGAGCCGGGACTCCCATTACTGCACCAGTACCGTATTCGTAGAGGACATAATCAGCAATTAAAATCGGAATTTCTTCACCAGTAAAAGGATTAATTGCCAGTCCTCCGGTTTTAATACCGCGTTTGGGTTTATCTTCGGCAGTTCTTTCTAATTCGCTTTCGCTGGCTATCTCTTGAATAAAAGTTTCTACGGCCGATTTTTGTTCGGGAGTGGTAACTTGTAAAGTTAAGGGATGTTCGGGAGCAAGTACCACATAAGTGACTCCATAAACCGTATCGGGACGAGTGGTAAAAACGGCAATTTTTTCTGGGGAATTAACAAGAGGAAATTCTAAATAAGCACCTACCGATTTACCAATCCAGTTGGCCTGCATGGTTTTAACCCGTTCTGGCCAACCGGTAAGCTTATCTAAATCAGTGAGTAATTGTTCGGCATAATCGGTGATTTTTAGGAACCATTGCCGGAGTAATTTTCTTTCTACTTTAGCACCCGATCGCCAAGATTTTCCTTCACTATCTACCTGTTCATTGGCCAAGACAGTTTGATCGATAGGATCCCAATTCACTGCCGCTTCTTTTTGGTAGGCTAATCCCGATTCAAAAAACTGTAAAAATAGCCATTGGGTCCAACGATAATATTCCGGGGAACAGGTGGCAACTTCTCTTTCCCAATCGATAGATAATCCTAACTGTTGTAATTGCCGTTTCATCTGGGCAATATTTTGATCAGTCCATTTTGCAGGAGGAACTCCCCTTTCAATAGCGGCATTTTCTGCGGGTAATCCGAAAGCATCCCACCCCATGGGATGCAGCACGCGATAACCCTGCATTCTTTTCAGACGGGCAATCACATCGGTGATAGTATAGTTACGAACGTGACCCATGTGCAGGTTGCCTGATGGATAGGGGAACATGGAGAGGGCGTAAAATTTCGGTTTATCGGCGTTTTCTGGGGTTTTGTCCAATCCCATTTGCTGCCAAATCTTCTGCCATTTCTGTTCGATTTCTGCGGGGTTGTACGGCACTGGGGTCTTTTCTCCTGAGTTTTATCTATCCTTCCTATTTTACAGCAGCTGGCTGGGGGCGATTGCCAGTCTTGCGGTTATCCACCCTAGCAAAAACTCTCTGGGTTTTAAGTAAGTGGTTCTAATTAAATAGAAGATAGATTTTGGGTTCGATCCCCCCTATCGATTAGTCAGATCTTTCTTAACAAAAAGAGAAGAAACTTAAAAAAAGGGGAAACGATTGATAGGTATAGTTTTGAAAGAAGGAATCAAGGTCGAGGTCAGCAAAAAAATGGAGAAATGGGCAGCCCAAGAATTACAGTATGGTGGAAAACTTGGCTGGACAGCTTAGTACAAGCGTTCTAAAAGTTTCGGAAAATCTAGCCGCGATGAATGGCAATCTTTGTGTGACACTATTTATAAAAAGGTTCCGCTCAATTTCTTCTTATCAATATGCTATTAAAATTACCTCAAAAGCTAAAAATTCAGCGACTAATATTATTAGTATTCTGCCTAGTGATAGGGATATTTGTCTGGTGGTTATCCTGGCAATCCACCGGGATGAGCCAAATTCAACGCCCCGAAACAGTTGCCCAACAAATTTACCAAGCAATGCCAGATTTACCGAAAGAAAACAACTATATCCGTCGAGAGACAGGAGCGATCGATCCGAATAATACCCTAATAAGTCGCTTTCTTCGTTATCATCAAGATACCAAAAAAAGATTTACTCTCATCCGTTTTGATTGGCAATTAACCCTAGGGGATTACCTAGGAGTGAACGAGAAAATCAGCGAAGAAAACTATCCCGGACAAGCAACCCTTACCGTTAATCCCATGGCTGCCGATATCAAAGCGATGAACAGTCTTAATCGTCGTCAACGGCAGCAGTTAGTTACCCTTCTAGTCGAAATTTATAACCCCGCTATTCTCCCCCAAGAAACCCCCACTCCTAACCCTTCTCCTAGTCCCTCTCCCCCTCGTCCATCATTATCAAAACCGGGAGATGCTGACCTATTAAAATTCTAGAAAATTATGGAAAAAATTCTCAAATATGGTTCGGGTTGGCGACTGGGTTGGAATCCTACGGCAGCCGTTTATAAAGGATTAATTGGTGGCGATGATTGGGCGATCGAATTGACCGAGTCCGAGTGGCAAGATTTGCGTCGGTTACTATCACAATTGACCGCAACTATGGCGGCCATGGCCACAGAATTAATGGATGAAGAAAGTATTGCTTGTGAAGCGGAAAGCGAGCTTTTATGGTTAGAAGCGACAGGATTTCCCGATAATTATTCCCTGCGATTTATTCTCTATCAAGGTCGCGGTTGTGAGGGCAATTGGTCAGCCACTGCCCTGCCAGAGTTGCTCGCTGCTTGGGACAATTTGCTTTACAATTTTTAAGAAAGCGGTGGACATAAGTTAATTTTTGTTTCCCCCTCTTGACTTTTTGATTCCCCTGTGCTGCCATGATTGCCCATCCGAGGACGAAGACCGATAATCTCACCTACACTCCGCCCCCATTGCTGAAAAACGGTTTTGCCATGACTCTCTATGTGTCCCTAAAAGCGCGAGAAACCTGGCAAAATATGATCGCTATTCCCGAACCAGTCTATCAAGAAACCATTTTCACCGGGGCCAATGCCGTCCCTATCTACGGGATTGTTTCCATTCCCCCGCAAGCGAAAGGAACAATTATCGGGACCTACGGCATCACGGGAGACTTAGATAATCAATGGTTTTTAAGGATTTTAGGCAGAAAAGCCGTAGCGAGAAACTACGCAGTCGTCCTCTTCGATTGGCGGGCCCACGGTAAGACAGCCGAATTATCCCCGACTCTCACCTCCGATGGCATCTATGAAGGGCTAGATTTCATTCATATTGCCGCCCAAGCTCAAAAAATGGGCTGTCCCGCTCCTTTTTGGTTCACAGGTTACTCTCTGGGGGGACAATTAGCCCTCTGGGGAATTAAATCGGCAGAGAATCAGGAAGATATGGGGATCGATCCCGTCGATATCGGCGGTGGGGCGGTAATTTGTCCTAATTTGGACTCTAATCGTTCCTTATCCTATCTCGTCCGGGATACCTGGGGGAAACATCTGGAAAAAGCGATCGCCAGGGAATTACGCAAGTTAGCCAAACGCATCCATCAAGCTCATCCCGATCATATCGATCCCGAAGCAATTACTCGCGCCACCACGATTGCCGGATTCGATCGAGAATTAGTGATTAAAAAGCTAGGATTTGAGACAGTTTTTGACTATTATGCCGCTAGTAGTCCCTTGCCCTTTCAACCCTATTTAACTAAACCCACTTTTATCCTCTACGCGGCCGATGATCCCCTCTTTTCCCCCGCAGTTATTCCCGATCTGCAAGCAGCGATCGCTGATAATCCCCACGTGGATCTACTCTTAACCAACCACGGTGGTCATGTGGGTTATATCAGCAGTTTATCCTGTCAGCGTCAGTGGGGCGATAGCGATCGCTGGTGGGCATGGAATCGGGTTTTAGACTGGTTTGACCAAAAAACTGGCAAATAATACTAAATCCGTTGAGTATAGGTTACATATCAAGATAGGCACTCATGCAAGAGGGGGAATAGATAATCAGTTTTTAATAAGTAGGTAGGCGTTAAAAATTATCAGATGCCCCCCTTATTAAGGGGGATCCCCCCGCCTATCGGCACCCCCCTTATCAAGGGGGATCCCCCCGCCTATCGGCACCCCCCTTATCAAGGGGGGCAGGGGGGATCGAACCTAAAATCCATTTTTAATTTAATTATAACCAGCTACTTAACTGGATTTAGTATATAAGGGCTAATTTCTAGGAGTCAAGGGCCGCTAGAAACTCCTCCACCTGTTCCCGAGTCGGTTGGGATGCGATCGCGCCTGCTCTTCTTGTCACCATTGCCCCCACCGCACAGGCATAAATCACCGCGTTACGCGCTAAATCGGCATTTTCCTCGATTTGATCGCCTCCCAGACCGGCACGAGCTAAAAAACCAGCCACAAAGCCATCCCCCGCCCCAGTGGTATCCACTACCTCCCCAGAAAAAGCCTCGACATTGCCGCTATTTTCGCCTAAATGATATTTACAACCTTTTGCGCCGCCAGTAACCAGAATTGCCCCTAAATTGGGGTATTGTGATGATATTTCTCCCGGGTTATCAGTGCCAAATAACCATGCTGCTTCTTCCTCGCTACATTTGAGCAAATCGGCCTGGACGATAAAATCTCGAATGATATCAGGGGCAGCCTCAAGATTAGGCCAAAAAACCGGTCGCCAGTTGATATCGATCAATACTTTCACTCCGTAAATTTTAGCCAATTCGAGGGCGCGTTGCATTGCCCGGCGGGAAAGGGGATAGGCTAACCCTAGGGTTCCCATCACTAGATAATCGGCATTTTTAAACAGATTTTCGGGCAATAGGTCAGCATTAAGGGCAGTATCGGCAAAATCAGTCGTTTTTCTGCCGCCAAAACCCGCAAAATGTCTGTCTCCCCCAGCATCGCGGGTGACATAAACTTGTCGGGTGGGTAGGGTGGCATGATACTGTACACCAGTGGTATCGACTCCGAGAGCGTCTAGCAAGGCGATTAACTGTTCTCCGGGTTGATCTTTGCCCACACAACCGATAAAAGCCGAATTTATGCCCAATTTTCGCAATCCACAGGCCACGTTTGCCGGCGCACCCCCCGCGTAGGTTGTCCAAGAAGTTACTTTCTCTGTAGAGCGATCGCTTTGATCGGCAATTAGATCATAGAGGATTTCCCCTAAACAAATGACAGACACCGGCGAAGATCTTTGATTGTTAAGCATTGCTGTGGGGTGTGGGAAACTTTTTTCAGTGTTGCCAAAGGCACGGCGTAGCCGTCCAGTAAACAGTAAACAGTAATCAGTGAGGTTCTTCGTTACTTGGTATGATTCGATCGGGGGGCATAAATCGACTAAATCCTTATTTGGTAAGAGACTTAATTGATTAGTTCGTTCAGGAGCGAAAACAATTGACAAAAATCACCAAATGCTTTTTTCTGCAAGGGTTTCATCCCTTAAAACTCCCGTCATGGCATCACACAAACCGAAGAACCATCAGTGAACTGAAAACTCTCATCTGATAACTGATCACTGAGCACTGATCACTGATTAATAACTTGTCAAGAAATCACGATAAATCAACTAGAGATTATCTGAGGAATTGAGTATAATTAGACACATAGATTAGGGGAAATTGCTCATAAATCAGTCCGATCGAGCGTGAATCCTCTTTCTCGGAAAAATATCTTCTCCTATTTTTTAGTCTTAGACTAAGGAAATATCATGATTGATTGTAGTCAGATTCAGTTTGACGAGGATAAAAGCAAGATAGATCTATTGCAACTACGAGAATTATTTAATTTAACCGCATTTTGGGCAATCGATCGCCGTTTAGAAGATTTAGAAACCGCAATTGACTATAGTGATCCGGTGGTGACGGTGTGGAATGAGCGGCAATTAATTGGTTTTGCTCGGGCCACTTCTGACGGCATTTATCGGGCAACTATTTGGGATGTGATTGTTCATCCCGATTATCAGGGAGCCGGTTTAGGACGTAAATTAGTAGAAACAGTTTTGGCCCATCCCCGAATAAATCGGGTGGAAAGAGTCTATTTGATGACTACTAACCAACAACAATTTTACCAGCGCATTGGTTTCCAAAGCAACGCCACCACGACGATGGTATTATTTAATCGTTATCCCGAGGAGTTTTCCTGTCCGGCGATCGAGGTAAAGAAAAAACGATCTCTGTGAGCTTGTCCTGACTATTGTTATCGATTCGATCTAAGCTC
Organism: Microcystis sp. LE19-131.1A; assembly: GCF_027532015.1. Classification (NCBI taxonomy): domain Bacteria; kingdom Bacillati; phylum Cyanobacteriota; class Cyanophyceae; order Chroococcales; family Microcystaceae; genus Microcystis; species Microcystis sp. LE19-131.1A. The sequence goes on from NZ_JAPZSS010000038.1 coordinate 31,499, forward strand.
ATTTCCCCCCCCGATACTTCGATAATTCCCTTCGCTAACTGGAATTTAAGACTAGGAGAAAAGCCAAGAACTTGAGTAAATTGTTTGACTTCTTCTGGCTTTGATTCTAAACTCAAGGATGAAATTTCTGGCATTGGCCAGAGAGCCATTTCCCCCGTAAATTCTAGACTAATAGTGACTTTTTTCTCGTCAAGAGCGCTTACGGATATACAAATAGAGCCACTTCCTAGGTTGGCGATCGCTGCATCGACGAGAAGAACAAGAGCGGAGGATAAACATTGATAATCGGCAATAATAGCAATATCATCAGTTAAAGAGCTAAATTTAAGCTGAATATTGCGATTAGCTGCCTGTAAATAGGTTAAACTTGCCCAATCTTCCCAGAGTTTAGTTAAAGAAAAAATTTCTCGCTCCAGAGGTATAGTACCCGACTCTAGCTTCGAGAGATTAATCATCTCATCGAGCATTGCCATCAGTTTACGGCCTGCCAGTTGTCCCTGGGCGATAAATTCCCTTTCTTCGGCCGGACTTTCACAAAGATCGGCGAGAATCATTTGATGGAGACTGATCATACTGCTCAATGGCGATCGCAATTCATGGGCAACCCGTCCCAAAAAACTGCTTTTGAGGTGATTAATTGCCACAGCCATCTGATAAGCGAGACGAGTTTGCTGTAATTCCCGTTTTAAAGCGTCAATATCGTCCATATTTACAGAAAAACTGCCCCTTGTCGTAAGATATCCCATCTTTGACATTGCCAACGTGCGACGGTGGAGGGTTGTCCACTATTGATTATTCCCCATGCTTGCCTTTCTGTGGGTGCTAACACCGTCACCGAGGGAAAAGTAGTCATAATCGCTTCTGGAGTTAATAAAGGCTCTTGTCCTGACAGATTAGCACTTGTGGTCGCTAAAACACCAGTTCGACCGAGAATTTCTCTTGCGATCGCATGAGCGGGAACTCGGATACCAATCGTGCTAGAATCCTTAGGGTTAAGAACTTTTGGTACTTTTTCAGAAGCGGGTAAAACCAAAGTTAGGGAGCCGGGCCAGTATTTTTCGGTCATTTGCCGCCAAATTTCCCTTTCTTCCTGATTTCCCTTGACATAATCCCATAAATCTGCTGCTGAGGCCGCCATGAGAATTAAAGGTTTATCAAAAGTCCGTTTTTTAGCGGCAAAAACTAAGGCAGCATAGGGGGGAGAAACTGCTAAAGCGGGGACTGTATCCGTGGGAAAAGAAACCACTTGACCACTTAGGGCTGCGTGAACAATTTCGTTAAGAGAAGCAGTAGGCATTGAGAATTGATCATTTTTGGGGACTAATTTAGCCTAAGACTTTTTGGTACAATTTTAAACGGGTAGGGTTGATTCATGAATCAACCCTACCTTGAATCAACCCTACCTTGAATCAATCCTACTTGATCAGCGGTGGATCTGAAAGTTTTTAACACCTACCTACTTATCTCCAACCAATTAGCGACGATTAATTATGAATGAGTCTGATACTTTGGCTAATCTCGAACAATTAGAATACATTCCCTACCTAGATGCCACCGGTAATATCTGTGCTTATTTCCAGGGAAAAATCGGGGTTTATGCCATTTTTGATCGAGAACAAGTCTTAGAGTTTGTCGGCTATTCTCGTGATATTTATCTCAGTTTAAAACAACATCTTGCCCGACAGCCCCAAGCTTGTTATTGGCTAAAAATACAGTTGATTGATCGTCCTAATCGGACTATTCTCGAATCGATTAAACAAGCTTGGCTAAGAGAAAGTCAGGCAGTAATCGGCGATGAAAAACTCTGGACAGAACCAATTGATGCTAAATTAGCCATGACTGAGACAGAAAAAGAAATTTATCAAAGTGCTGACGAAGTAGGGCAAATCAAGTTATTAAAACAGGTATCCAGACGAGTAGAAAACGATGTTTTATCAACTCTAGAAAAACGGGGAGTACAGATGGAAATTCGTTTTAATCCTAAGTTAAAAGAACAGGGTTTGCTCGATTTGAAGTAAAAATTAAGTAGGTAGGCGTTAAAAGTTATCAGATGCCCCCCTTATCAAGGGGGGATTAAGGGGGGATCGGCACCCCCCTTATTAAGGGGGGACTAAGGGGGGATCGGCACCCCCCTTATCAAGGGGGGATTAAGGGGGGATCGGCACCCCCCTTATTAAGGGGGGACTAAGGGGGGATCGGCACCCCCCTTATCAAGGGGGGCAGGGGGGATCGAACCTAAAATTCATTTTTAATTTAATTATAACCAGCTACTTACTAGGAGCGATCGATTCTCCAGACAAACCGCTATGATAGTATATCGCCCCATCCCCACACCAATGGAACAGCGATGACCAATCAAGACTGGCCAAACCTACTGCAGCAACTACTCGATCAAAAATCCCTTTCCCTTAACCAAGCTGAAGAATTAATGACCGGATGGTTAAACGGCCAGATTCCCGAAGTTTTATCGGGGGCGATTTTAGCGGCTTTGCAAGCAAAAGGAGTCTCGGCCGCCGAATTAGCGGGAATGGCTGGAGTTTTACGGCAACAATCTCGCTTAGAAGACCCTAAACCCCATACTACTCCCGTTATCGATACCTGTGGCACCGGCGGTGACGGGGCTTCAACCTTTAATATTTCCACTGCCGTGGCTTTTGTGGCGGCCGCCGGGGGCGTAAAAGTGGCTAAACACGGCAATCGCTCGGCCTCCAGCAAGGTCGGTTCGGCCGATGTTTTAGAATATCTTGGGGTTAATTTAAGCGCCCCTAGCGAGAAGGTGGCGGCGGCTTTAGATGGGGTGGGAGTGACCTTTCTTTTTGCCCCCGGTTGGCATCCAGCCCTGAAAAGTGTGGCTAATCTCCGCAAAACCCTGAAAGTTCGCACGGTTTTTAATCTTCTAGGTCCTCTAGTTAATCCTCTCCGTCCCACAGGTCAAGTTATCGGGATTTATGACCAGCAATTTCTCACCCCCATGGCCACAGCTTTAGCACAAATGGGAACCCCCAAGGCGATTATTGTTCACGGCCGGGAAAAACTCGACGAGGTGGGGTTGGGAGATCTGACCGATATGGCTTTATTAAATAATGGCGAGGTGATTTCTGCGGCGATCGATCCCTTGTCAATTTCTATCCCTAGAGCCAGTTTAAATGCCCTTAAAGGCGGGGAAGTGCCAGAAAATGCCGAAATCCTCAAAAATGTTCTGCAAGGGGGGGGAACGCCCGCTCAACGGGATGCTGTGGCGATTAATGCCGCTCTTGCCCTACAGGTGGCAGAAAAGGTCACTTTTGGCGATCATGCTGCTGGTTTCGCCCTCGCTCGCGAGATTTTAGCCAGTGGGTTAGCTTGGCAAAAATTAGAGGAGTTGGTTAAGTTTCTCGCTTAGGAAAATTCCCTGCTCCCTTCCCCCCACTTCCCCACCTCAATGCACTTACTGCATGACAGAAATCCTTAAACACGATGGTTAAAGGATTTCTGTTACAAACAATACAAAATTGTCCAAGTTAAAAAGAATTAAATAACAAATAGAGACTAGGTAAATTACTAAATTTTTGCTAATGACGACAGTATTTTACAGAATACTTATTGTTAAATCCCGATTTCTTCATTTCTAACCCGCACCAACTAGAACAATTACACCCACAAACCAGAAGGAGATAGATTCATGGTACAAGCACCTGAAAAAGATGGAACAACTCTCAATAAATTCGAGAAATTTAAAGCCGAGAAAGACGGATTAGCCATTAAAGATGAACTAGATCATTTTGCCCAAATCGGTTGGGAAGCGATGGATAAAACCGATTTAGAACATCGCTTAAAATGGGTGGGGGTTTTTTATCGTCCTGTCACCCCAGGTAAATTCATGATGCGTTTGCGGGTTCCTAACGGCATTATTAGTAGTGAGCAAATGCGCGTTTTAGGGGAAATTGTGCAGCGTTACGGCGATGATGGCAATGCCGATATTACTACTCGTCAAAACCTACAATTACGCGGTATTCGTATCGAAGATATTCCTGATATTTTCCAACGACTAAAATCCGTGGGCATGACTTCGGTACAATCGGGCATGGATAATGTCAGAAATATTACCGGTTCACCCATGGCGGGACTAGACGCAGATGAATTAATTGACACCAGGGAATTAGTCCAAAAAGTCCAAGATATGATTACCAACTGCGGTCAAGGTAATTATCAATTTACCAATCTGCCCCGCAAATTTAATATTGCCATCGAGGGGGGCCGGGATAACTCGGTTCATGCGGAAATTAACGATATTGCCTTTGTTCCTGCCTATAAAGAAGGAGAATTAGGCTTTAATGTCGTGGTAGGTGGCTTTTTCTCGGCTAAACGCTGTGAAGCGGCAATTCCCATGAATGTTTGGGTGAGACCTAATCAGGAGGTGGTGGATTTATGCCGAGGGATTTTAGAAGTTTACCGCGATAACGGATTGCGTGCCAATCGTCAAAAATCCCGTTTAATGTGGTTAATTGATGAGTGGGGAATCGAGGAATTCCGGACGCGGGTGGCTAATCACCTAGGTTATCCCTTGGCAACGGCAGCCGAAAAAGACGCTATTGACTGGGAAAAACGGGATCATTTAGGAGTTTTTCCCCAAAAACAGGAGGGATTGAGCTATATCGGTCTTTGTGTTCCCGTTGGTCGTCTATTTGCCGATGATATGTTCGATTTAGCCCGGATTGCCGAAGTGTATGGCAGCGGAGAATTGCGTTTAACCGTGGAACAAAACGTGATTATTCCCAATATAGCGGCTGAAAATATGCCAACTCTTTTAACCGAGCCTTTACTGGCTAAGTTTACCCCCAATCCCACTCCTTTACAACGAGCGCTCGTTTCCTGTACGGGGGCGCAATTCTGCAATTTTGCCCTGATTGAAACCAAAAATAAGGCTGTGGACTTGATTCGTCAGTTAGATGCTGAATTAAATATCCCCCGGGGTGTGCGTATGCACTGGACCGGTTGCCCTAACTCCTGCGGACAACCCCAAGTGGCCGATATCGGTTTGATGGGGACAAAAGCTCGCAAAGACGGCAAAACCGTCGAGGGAGTTGACCTCTACATGGGGGGTAAAGTGGGTAAAGATGCTCACCTGGGAAGTTGTGTACAAAAAGGGATTCCCTGTGAAGATCTAAAATCGGTGTTAACTTCTATCCTCATTGAGCAATTTGGGGCGACACCGAAGGGTTAATTAACAAGTTTATTGATACGCTGAATGGGGGGTTTGTCCCCTCTTTTTTTTCTGTATCTCTGTTGGGTGAAATTGGCAAACCTTTTGCTATGTTAGGAGGCAGATAGGAGCAGGAAAATCCTTATATATAGCGTTTCTCACACCTGTGTGGCACAGTCAAACCTTTGCTGATTAAGCTTTTCACCATCGACAATGTACCTCTTGCGAACAGGAAACGCTATATTTTCCTACCAGATGGGAATCGTTACTTAGGGTTTGCTGAATAAATGTGAAATATAGACGAGGTAAGAGTTTTAGGGTACTGTTTCGCCCCCACAGGTGCAAGATTTTGAGAGTCCTGTAAGGGCGAAGCATTCGGGCAATAACCTATCGGTGAAACCGTAGATTTTCTATCCGAATGCTTCGCCCCTACTTTTTGCCGCAAACCCTACTTCGCTTCAAATTGAGCTTGTTTGCGAAGTAATTCCCCGATGGTTAAATTGGGTTGAGGTCGGCCATTAAAAACCGTTCCTACCTCAAATTTTTGCAACTGTACCCGTGCCAAATGATAGGCCTCATCCGGTAGGGGAATATAACCAATACTATCTAATAAATCAGGAACTCGATCGAGATAATATTCGACAAATTTCTCTAAAGCGGGATTCTCTTGGGCTTTTTGAGCATTAACATAAATAAACAAAGGACGAGATAAAGGCTGATATTTACTATCCTCGACATTGCCGCGAGTTGGTTCAATACCGTTAACTTTTAAAGCTTTTAATTTATCCCGATTTTGTTCATAGTAAGCATTGCCAAAATAGCCTAAAGCGTTGGCATCTTGACTGACGGCATTAACTAAAGCTTGGTCATCTTCACTAAAATTAAAGTCCCCACGACTGGCATCTTTGCCGTTAATTACATCACTAAAAAAATCGTAGGTTCCGGAATCTTTACCCGGCCCGTGAAGGGTAATCGGTTGGTCGGGCCAAGCGGGATTAATTTGATTCCAACGTTTGATTTTATTCTCGGCCGCTGGTTCCCAAATAGTTCTTAATTCTGTGGTGGAAATATCATCAACCCAGTTATTTTTGGGATTGACTACCACGGTTAAAGCATCAAAAGCGATCGGTAGTTCGATAAATCTGACCTTATTAGCATCACATTCTTTTAATTCTTCCACAGAAATCGGCCGAGAAGCATTATTAATATCCGTTTCTCCCGCACAAAATTTTCTAAAACCGCCGCCAGTTCCTGAAATATTAGCGTCAATTTTAACATCAGCCAAAGCTTTGTTAGGGGTATTAGCTTTAAAATCTTCGAGAACTTTATCAGTAATTGGTGCTACGGTACTCGAACCATCGATTTTAATTGGTTTTAGATCTTGAGGATTAATATTGGCACAAGCGGGTAAAAGTAGAGCAGTTCCTAGTATGGTTGCGACTACTTTGGTCGGACGAGATAGCTGAGTAAAGATTTCTAGCATAGGTGTCAAAAGGAGAAAGTAAAAACGGGTATTGGGGAGACTTTTCAGTTATCAGTGGGGAAGTGGGAAGAAAAAAGCTGAGGGATGATGGCTAAAAACCTTAATCTTTTCTTTGTTGTTTTTACGTCACTATAATGGTAGGGAAAGAGAAACCCCCTATATAGACGGGAAAAGTTAGCGGCTTTACCCGCGACTTAAAACTAATGTTTAGTCAAAATAGATAGTAAAAGAAGTTGAGATTTTTGTCTAGTTATCGAGAAAACTTTTCTTGACAATACATTACGTTCTTTTATTCACTTCTTAACCTATTCTTTACCAAGCAGTGGTAACTTTTAGCGTAAGATTTAAGGCAGTTTACGGATCAAAATTAATCCTATGCTCAACAAAAACAGAACCCATTTACTAACAGCCTTATCCCTAGCCACTTTAACAGCGACTTTAACCGCTTGTGGTGGCACCGATACGGCAGGAACTAGCGGAGAGGGAAGCAATAGAATCGCCCAGGTTCCCCTAAAAGGAGAGGTCGCCCTCAATGGTGCGGGTGCTTCTTTTCCTGCACCCCTATATCAAAACTGGTTTGTCACCATTAATCAACTATTTTCCAAACTACTAATTAACTATCAATCTACCGGTAGCGGGGCGGGAGTCGAACAATTTATCCAAGGTACGATCGATTTTGGCGCTTCCGATGTGGCCATGAGTGACGAGGATATGGCCAGAGTTAGCAGAGGGGTTTTACTGCTACCGATGACGGCGGGAAGCATCGTTATGGCTTATAATTTGCCCGGAGTAGAAGGGCTGAAACTAAGTAGAGAAGCCTATGTAGGCATCTTTTTAGGCACGATTACCCGTTGGAACGATGCCAAAATTGCCGCCGATAACCCCGATTTAAAACTACCCGATGAAGAAATTACCGTAGTTCACCGGGCAGACGGTAGCGGAACAACGGGAGTTTTTACCAAGTTTTTAAGCGCCGTTAGTCCCGAATGGAAAAAAAGCATCGGTGAAGGAAAAGCCGTACAATGGCCGACCAAAAAAGGTAAATTTCTTGGCGGTAGAGGCAATGAGGGTGTAACTGCCCTAATTCAACAAAATCAAGGCTCGATCGGTTATATCGAGTACGGTTTCGCTAAAAATAATAACCTGCCCATGGCCGTTTTACAAAACCAAGCCGGTCAATTCGTTATCCCCAATGAAACCAACGCCGCTGCCACCTTAGCCACGGTGGAATTACCCGAAAATCTGCGGGCTTTTATCATCGATCCGCCGGGAGAAAATTCCTATCCCATTGTCACCTATACCTGGATGTTGGTTTACAAAAAATACAACGATCCCCAAAAAGCTTTAGCAATGGAGGCGATGATTGAATTTGGACTTAACCAAGGACAAGAACAAGCAGCTCCCCTTGGTTATATTCCCCTACCGAAAAACGTTCGGGAACGAGTAGCCGCCGCTGCCGATGTCATCTATCCTGATTACACGATCAACGTGGATTAGTCGCCGAAAAAATGTATTCAAAGTTACAATAGTAGTGGAGAAAGGCCAATTTCTCCCTTAGCTGCCGCAAACTAGCTGGATTTAAACCCTAATCATGAGTGCGCCCACAGTTCCACCCGACTCAAATTTTAAAGAACGTCCAGAATCGGAAAAAATCCTCGATAAAGGCTTTGTTGGATTAACCACCGCCTTTGCCATCGCTATTGGGCTGATTTTGCTCCTAATTGCCCTAGTTATTTTTATTCGGGCTTTACCAGCGATTCAAACCTTTGGTCTGGGATTTTTGACCAGTAGTGCTTGGAATCCCGTGCGCGGTCGGGAAGAATTCGGAGTTCTGCCGGTTATCTACGGAACTCTCGTTAGTTCTCTGATTGCCCTCCTGATTGCTGTTCCCCTCGGCATCGGTTCGGCCATTTTTTTAAGCGAAGATTTTATTCCCTTAAATGCGCGGACAATTTTGGTTTTTCTCGTACAACTTTTGGCCGCTATTCCCAGTGTTGTTTACGGATTATGGGGTATCTTTGTATTGATTCCTATCCTCAGACCCCTTGGTAACTGGTTAAATGCTAATTTTAGTTGGATTCCTCTGTTTAGTACTCCTTTAGGGGGTCCTGGAATGTTACCGGCGGGGGTTATTTTAGCAATTATGATCCTGCCGATTATTATCGCTATCTCTCGCGACTCTTTGGCCGCTTTACCGCCGGATTTGCGACAAGCTTCCCTAGGTTTGGGGGCCACCCGTTGGGAAACGATTTTTCGAGTCTTAATTCCTGCCGCTTTTTCCGGGATTGTCGGGGGGATTATGTTAGCTTTAGGGCGTGCTTTAGGGGAAACCATGGCAGTAACGATGATTATCGGCAATTCTAACCGCATTAGTGCCTCTATTCTCGCCCCCGCTAACACGATCGCTTCCTTATTGGCTAACCAATTCGCCGAAGCATCGGGAATGCAAGTATCGGCACTCATGTATGCGGGTTTTGTTCTCTTGGTTTTGACCCTAGTAGTCAATATCTTCGCCGAATTAATCGTTAATCGCGTCAAAGCTAAGTATTAAGCCATCTTTTAACTGATATGGATAGTGCGAATTTAGGCAATAATCTCAAAAAGAAACCGAGTAGTCCTCGATCGCTATTGGGGACAATTATGACCGTTCTCTCGGCTTTATGTTTAGCTGTCACCGTGATTCCCCTCTTTGCCGTCCTAGGCTTTGTTTTTGTGCAAGGGGTGGGTCGTTTAAACGCTAATCTCTTTACTAAATTACCGCCACCGCCGGGGTTAGGAGGAGGAGGCATCGCTAACGCCATTTTAGGCACAATTATCGTCGTTGCCCTAGCCACAGCGATCGCAGTTCCCATCGGCGTTTTAGCGGCGGTTTATCTCTCGGAATTTAGCGGTGATAACAAACTTGCCCAGGGTGTGCGCTTTGCTACCAACGTTCTAGCGGGTGTCCCTTCGATTATTGTCGGGGTTTTCGCCTTCGGTTTGTTAGTTGCGCCCTTATTTGGCGAAGGAACAGCCCTTTTAGGCTTTTCTGCCCTGGCCGGTTCGATCGGTTTAGCGGTGTTAATGTTACCGACTATTATTAGAACCACCGATGAGGCTTTAAAAATCGTTCCCCAAGACATCCGCTGGGCAGCCATGGGTTTAGGGGCCTATAACTACCAAACCGTCCTAAAAATCGTCCTTCCTGCGGCAGTTCCCGCTATTTTAACCGGTGTGACTTTAGCAATTGCTAGGGCTGCCGGAGAAACCGCCTCCTTAATTTTTACGGCATTATTCTCTAACTTTTGGCCTCGGGGTGTCTTTGAACCGATTGCCACCCTTTCGGTCCTAGTTTTCAACTTTGCTACTGCCCCTTTTGCCCCTCAACAGCAATTAGCTTGGGCAGGTGCTTTAATTCTCGTGCTTTTGGTGTTGGTAACTAACATTTTATCCCGTTTAGCCACGCGCCAGAAAACCTATTAAGTCAAGGAAAAAGTGAAAAGCAAAAAGGGATATTTAAGTAAAAATCTACCTATCTTTCTGATTCCTAAATTAGCCAAATTCAAGGTAAATAATTTATGCTAACTAATTCTAACCCCCATTCTACAGGAACCGTTTTAAAGGTCGATAAGGCTGATATTTACTATGGTAATTATCGGGCAGTGCGGGACGTTTCCATCGATATTCCCAAAAATAGAGTCACCGCTTTTATCGGACCCTCTGGCTGTGGAAAAAGTACCATTCTCAGGTGTTTTAATCGTCTCAATGATTTAATTCACGGTTTTCGTATTGACGGCAAAGTTTTTTATCATAACCAAGATATTTACTCTCAAGAGGTAGATCCTGTCGAAGTCAGAAAATATATCGGTATGGTGTTCCAGCGCCCTAATCCTTTTCCCAAATCCATCTACGATAATGTGGTTTACGGAGCGCGATTAAATGGTTATAAAGGCGATTTAGATGAATTAGTAGAAACTTCCCTGCGTCGGGCAGCTCTCTGGGAAGAAGTAAAAGATAAACTAAAAGAAAGCGGTTTTTCCCTATCGGGGGGACAACAACAAAGATTATGTATTGCTCGCGCTATTGCCGCTCAACCAGAAGTATTATTAATGGATGAACCCTGTTCGGCACTGGATCCAATTTCAACTTTAAAAGTTGAGGAATTAATGCACGAATTAAAAGAACGTTATACAATTATTATTGTTACTCACAATATGCAACAAGCTACTAGAGTAGCGGATTTAACGGCTTTTTATAACGCTGAACCCACCGATAAAGGTGGCAAAATTGGTTATTTAGTCGAGTTTGATCATACGGACAAAATCTTCGGTGATCCTCAAGAACAAGCAACTAAAGATTATGTTAGTGGACGTTTTGGCTAAATCAGTTATCAGTTATCAGTTATCAGCTTTTTTCTTCCCTCTTTCCCTCTCCCTTCTCCCTTTTCCCCAACACCTATTCCTTTAAAGATTATGTATAGTAGCGATGTTGTCACCGATGCGGTTTTGAGAACCAAAAACTTAAACGTTTACTATGGTTCTAATCTCGCTGTTCGTGATGTTAACCTTGATATTCCTGAGAAAAAAGCGATCGCTTTTATCGGTCCTTCTGGCTGCGGAAAAAGTACGGTTTTGCGCTGTTTTAATCGCATGAATGATCTAGTTAAAAGTGCCAAAATTGAGGGAAAAGTTACCTTTCGGGGCCAAGATATTTATGGTAATTCCGTTAATCCTATCGGGTTACGCAGTCGTATTGGTATGGTTTTTCAGAAACCGAATCCTTTCCCCAAATCTATCTATGAAAATATCGCTTTTGGGGCGCGCTTAAATGGTTACATCGGTGATATGGATCAATTAGTGGAAGAATCTTTAAAAAAAGCCGTTCTCTGGGATGATGTTAAAGATAAACTCAAAGAAAGTGGTTTAGCTTTATCGGGGGGACAACAACAAAGGTTATGTATTGCTCGCGCTATTGCGGTTAAACCGGAAGTTGTTTTAATGGATGAACCCTGTGCGGCACTCGATCCAATTTCTACCCTAAAAATTGAGGAATTAATTCACGAATTGAAAACCCAATATACTATAGTTATTGTCACCCACAATATGCAACAAGCGTCGCGGGTTTCTGATTTAACGGCTTTTTATAATGCTGAACCGACCCCAAAAGGTGGTAAAGTGGGTTATTTAGTGGAATATGATCGCACCGAGGTTATCTTTCAAAATCCCGCTCAAGAGTCCACTAGAGATTATGTTAGCGGTCGTTTTGGTTAAAGTATTAATAATTAATCATTATTCACGACTCCGGGATAGATTAATTTTTTTCATCTGGAATGATTGAAAAACGATTAAATTAACTGATTGCGAAACCCGGTGGACAATCATCTGGCACTTGAGTTAAACATAGTTTTACTTTATCGCCGGGTAAAGCTGTTTTTCAAGCTGGAACTTCATCAATTTTCACATAGAAAAACAGGTAATGATTCGGTAGTAGTGGCGTAGCTCTCTTGCTTACCTGGTATGAATTGTGTAAAATATTTATTAATAGAAATAATTGGAACCCGATCAGTCTTTAAACCTCTAGCTTGATCATGACTTTTCTGATAAATATCTTTTTCTGGCTCCTGTCTGGCTTACTCAAATATCAGTCTAGCACCGAACAAAATCCCCCCTTCACCTCTATTCCCCTGT
>NZ_JAPZSS010000079.1:0-22540 GCF_027532015.1 Microcystis sp. LE19-131.1A
ACCTAAAGGCGACTAGAAGCGGTTTAAGACCTGTGTTATTAATTCCTGTAGGGGGTGGTGATTCGGTAGTAGTGATGGTGGCTTAATCCTTTGCTTTGCTGTGCATTGTAGTCATGGATAAAATACCAAAGGGTTCCCCAAGGTGATTATCCATTTTTTTAGAGAAAGATAGACTCCCTCTCACCAGTCGAGAAATCCTTTGTCAGGTAATTATTTTTATTAGTCAATATTCTACACAACTCAGGCTAGATAAGGAAGATAGCTTACCGCTACTATCGGATTACTACCTAGCGGCTAATTCATCGGCAATAAGAGACTCCCCCGCTCTTTGAAGGCTTGAAATAGCCAAATCTTGAAGCCTTTGTCAAAACTGGGCCTACTTTTTAGAGAAATTACTGCATTTTTAACATCCATTCTAACGCACGTTCATACAGTTCTAAATTACCAGTTTTTATCAAGGCATTAGCGGCTTTTTGCAAATAGTTAAGGCTCGCTACTCGACTACTAGGATTTGTATCATCGTAGGTGGCAAGCGCCAAATTATAATAAGCTTCGCCATAATTTGGCTGATAAGTAATTGCTAATTGATAATCCGCAATCGCTCCCTTCTTATCGCCCATTTTTTCCTTAACTAAACCTCGATTATAGTAAGCTTCAGCATAGTTAGACTGGAGAGCAATAGCCATATTTAAATCCTCCAAAGCACCAGTATTATTTCCCAAATCAAAGCGAATAACTCCCCGGTTATTATAGGGGATTGGGTTATTGGAATTCAAGCTGATTGCCCTATCTAAATCCTCTAAAGCACCCTCTTTATCACCAGTTTGTCGTCGAATAATACCACGATTATTATAGGCGATCGGATTCTCCGATATTCTCGGTGTTACTTGTACATTATCGGGAATAGTAGCGGTATCAGTGCGTGCATTTCCCCGATTACTATACACTGTCACATCGATAGGACTAATGCTCAAAGATTGCAGATAATCTGTAATCGCTCCTTGATCATCTCCCACGTCAGCGCTACTATTACCACGACTATAGAAAATTCTCGCATCGCGGACTTTTTGTAGAAATACATTATAATCCTCGATCGCTCCCTGTTTATCCCCTTTTTCAAAACGCGCATTGGCCCGTTTATGATAACCTTCTGGATCGTTAGGATGGGCAACTATATAAGTAGTATAATCTCTTTCGGCCGCGGCAAAATTTTTCAGAGCAAAATAAGCATCTCCCCGGGCTTGAGCATGACAAGAGACATTATAATTAGGACGAAAATCGGTTTCTCTGGAGTTATAAAAATAATTTTTGTCGGCAGATTCTTGGATATTTTCGCTACAGACAGAGCGAGAAGTAAAACTAGGTGTATTAATCCGATCATCTTGGGCTAAGGCAATATTATAATTATCTACAGCCTCCTGATAACGCCCCAATTTATACAGCACTAACCCCCGATGATAGTGAGCGGCTGCATCATGACGATTTCGTGCCACTGCCGCAGTAAAATCCTCTAAAGCTCCTGCGTATTCTTGATATTTATTGGCTCGCATTAACCCACGATATACATAGGCTTTTGCGTCTTGGGGTTGCAGATAAATTGCTTGGTTATAATCTTGAATTGCCCCTTGATTATTGTTGAGTCTTAGGTGAGCATAACCCCGTTTAAGAAATGCTCTAGCATGGGGAATTTTATCGTAGTTGGGATTAATACGGATGACAAGTGCTAAGTCTTTGATGGCTCCATTATAATACTCGATCGCTGTTTGATATCCTTCGGGGGAATTATTCGATAAATTGGCTAATTCGACTTCCTCGTCAGCCATTTCAATTTGTACTCTGGCGCGGTTTTGATAACTGCTAGGAGCATTCTTGGCTAAAAATAAGTTAGGTGAGCATTTTAAAACGATTTTATAATCCTTAAAAGCCTCTCTTTTGCCGCCTATTTTTTCTAAAGCTATGGCCCGATTATAATAGCCTTCAATTAGATCGGGTTGGTATGAAATGGCCAGATTATAATCTTTGATAGCCGCCGCATAATTGCCTAAGTGAGAGTAAAGGTTTCCTCGATGATAATAGCCGCGATAATTCTCAGTTTCATAACCGATGAAACGCTGGTAATAATCTAAAGCTAAGGATTGATGATTGAGCAAAGAGGCAATAATTGCTAGGTTAAAGTAAACTTCACTTTTATTGGGATTATATTTAAAGGCTTGCTGAAAATCTGAGCGAGCAGCTTCTAATAATTTTAGCTGACGCTGCTCCTTAGCCATGGCTAACTTTAACTTACCTCTTTGATAATAGGCTTGAGCTAGTAACTGTCGATCTTTGAATCCAGGAGCATTATAATTACTATACCAAATGTATTGACTGAAATCATCGATCGCACCGTTTTGATCGTTGATTTTTTCTCGCGCTATTCCCCGTTGAAGATAAAGTCTAATCGTACCCGGATCGCTAGGATAGACTCGCAGAGTGGCCGAATAATTAGCAATTTCTCTTTTGAGAGCATTAGTATCAACTTCTTCCTTAGAAATGACAGGACATTGTAGGTTTTCCACTGCTCTCACCGAGCTAACTGCTAAACCAAATAATCCCCAAAATAACAGGGGAGAAAATAGAAATATTTTTTTTAAAAGCTTGACATTTAAACTATTTTGTGCCGCAGGAGTGGGGATGGCTTGCTCTGTCGGGGTTTTAGGGATTAAGGATTGTTGTGGCATGATGATTAAAAAAATTTGTAGTAAACTCAAATCTGAATTGCATCACTATTCGATCATATTTGATAAAATACCTCAAAGGGGGTTCGATAGTCAAGACATTTTCGGGGATGATTGTTAATTAACTCCACAACTTTTGCAGCATCCTTCCGTTGGCTATCCTAGACTGGTTATGGCAAATTAGTAGTTTGAATCAGCTTAGAAACTTAGATAGTATGGAATCGAACAAAGCAAAAATAGGCCCTCTTGGGTTTGCTGGGTACGAGCGAATAGAACGAACCACAAAGACACAAAGGACACAAAGATCGATCGCTCCTATATTAAGTTAAACTGATCAGACGAAGAATAAGAGAGCCAAAATTAATAGACCTCCCGCAAAAGTAAGTTCTCGAGCCGCTATCGGGTTAAAATATCTAAAAGCACAGATAAATTTGACATCATCTTCGGTTTTATGGGTAGGATAGTTGTCTCTTGTCTTTTTTCTCCTCCTGTCTCGGAGTTTCCTCACCTAACGGAAGATTTTTGATTTTTACAGGAGAGCTTTTGATCTCAAACAGCCAAATTAACTCGATAAAATAAAAATTAATGGCAGTAAGGAGATAAAATTTATGGCTGAGTCAAAAAACTGGGATTTTCAGAGATTTTGGCAAACTCTGGACTATTTTGATAGTATTCCCCTCTGGAGTTGTCTGCAAAAACTGCTCGGTTTCGGGGAAGATAAAAAAATTCAGCTAACAAATGAGCAAGGCATGAAGACTATTTTAGTCATTGGTGGTGAAAACGCGATCGGTAGAAAGGTAATCGCTCAACTACAGCAGCAAAACTATCAAATTCGCGCTTTAGTCGATAATATCGAGTCTGCACGTCAATTATTTGCTGAAAATGTCGATTTATTCACTCTGGAAACCCCGCAATTGTTCATGGGGATTGATGAGATTATCTACTGTCAAGGGGAGAATAACCGCCATAGTTTAGCTAATTTACTTGATTTACTGAAAAATGCCGGTATAACCGCTCAAAAAACCCTCTTTGACTTTAGCAATCCCAGCAGTGATATAAAAGAAATCTGGGGTGCGGTGGATGATGTGGTAATGGGAGGAGTGAGCGAGAGTCAGATAACCCTAACCGGAGGACGCGCTCTCTTTTCTGGTATCGTTAGAACTGAAAATAACGGCGGTTTTGCCTCAGTTCGTACCAGAAACCTGAATCCTCCCCTAAATTTATCTAACTACGAGGGAATAGAATTACAGGTACAAGGGGACGGAAAACGCTATAAATTAATTCTGCGTTGTGAAGGACGTTGGGACGGCATCGGTTACTGTTATTCTTTTGATACACTTGATCGCACTTGGCAAACGATTTCTATTCCTTTTGGCGATTTAATCCCAGTGCTGCGGGCCAAAACCCTGCGGGAGGCAGCATCCTTTGATAGCAGTAGCGTCTATGCTTTGCAGTTAATGCAGAGTAAATTCGAGTACGATGGGGCCTTAAATCCCCGTTTCTCCCCAGGATTATTTGCTTTAGAAATTGTCACAATTAAAGCCTACGGTGGCAAAAACCGCTTAATTATCGTTAAGGAAGGAGAAATCGCCGAAAAAAGCCTTTTAGATGCCAGTGGTTATCCCTACGAAGCGATCGATTCTAGCCAGATTTTCGCTAAACTTAATTAATTTAAATAAGCTTGCATCTCAAGTTAAACTACAGAACATCGGGTTAAGATCATGACTATCGGGAGCATAATTAAGGAGGTATGTTCATGAGTGAACAGAATCCCTACGAACAACTTGGGGTTACTGAAGAATCCTCTTTTGAAGAAATTCAAGAGGCCAAACAAAGACTGGTGCAACAGTATCAGAATGATAGCAAAATTGTCGAATCGATCGAGGCGGCCTACGATTCTGTCCTCATGGATCGACTGCGGATGCGACAGGAAGGTAGGATTAAAGTACCCGATCGCATTCGTTTTCCCGAACGTCTGACGATTCCGGTGGAAAGTAAACCAGTTACTAGCAGTAAATCTCCTAACTGGTGGCGAAGCTCAATCGATACACCTTCTGCACAGGATATCGGTGTACCAGCAGTGATTTACGCTTGTTTAGGAGCAATAACGCTGTTAGTTCCCGATCCCAGTGGCTCCCTTTTACCGCTGCTCTTAGCTTTTGGCGTTTTCGTTAATATCTATTTTTTCAACCGCAAAGAAAAACGTTTTGGCCGCGCCTTACTATTCACTCTCGCTGGTTTAGTGCTAGGCGTCGCTCTGGGAGCGGGATTAGCCAGTTTAGCGGCCAAGGCTGATTTGAATATTTTCGGTGATCGCCAAATTTATGCGCTCATCACTTTTCTGATCTTTTGGGTGATTAGTAGTTTTTTCCGTTAACCGAACGCTCGTAGGGATCCTAAGATCACGTCCACTGCTTCCCCAAGGTTATTGACGATATAATCAGGCTCGTAGCTCTCTAAACGGGAACGGCTGCGAATCCCCGATAATACGCCAATAACCTTGATATTTTGGCTCTTAGCGGCGGCAATATCCGCTTCCGTATCCCCCACCATCCAAGTATCGGCAGCCGCCGGCAGTTCTTTAGCGGCCTTAGCCATAAGCAGGGTTTTGTCGCGCACGTCGTTGGTTTTGGTGTAATTGTTATTTAGACAATAACGACGATTAGCGGCGAAAAAACGACCGATATCGTGGCGATTAAAGGCATGATCTAGCTCGGATACCCGCCGCATCGTCATCACGACTAAATCGATCTTTAACTCTTGGATTTTCTGGAGAGTTTCCAAAGAACCAACCACCGGGCGATCGTGGACAAGATAGGGTAAAGTATGAACAGTTTGACGACGAAGATGGGCAAATTTACGGGCCTGATCTTCATCTAATCCTGACATTTCCCCGATACGCTTCTCAGAAACCTGATCCCGTTTTAACTGCCAGAACTCCGCTTTCGATAATTCCCCGATAATTTGACCTTTATAGGCGGTTTTCTGTAAACAGTATTGATAAACTTGGTAATATCGCTCCGATACGTCCATTATCGGGCCGTCAAAGTCGCTAATTAGTCTCAACATCGTTCTAATACTTCTCGCTTTATTAATTTTTATATACAAGTTACCCTAGAGTCTTGACAATGACAAGAGTTTTGTCAGGAAAAATATTAGGGACCAGGGAAGTGGGGTGTGGGGTGTGGGGTGTGGGGTGTGGGGTGTGGGGTGTGGGGGGAGATGGGGAAATTTCAACTAATACCCCAAAACCCCAACCTCCAACCCCTCACTGTTTACTGATCACTGATCACTGATGCTTCCCCTTCCCTAGTCTGGACGGTTAGCTTAAAATAAATGTAAGGATATGTAAACTTTCGTAACTATCTCGCCAATTGGCTAACCAATGATCCCAACAACTTCTTTATTCGCACCCGTTGACGATGATCTCCGTCTTTTGACCGATAACTTAAAAAATCTCGTCGGCGCTCGTCATCCCATTTTAGCGGCGGCAGCAGAACATTTGTTCGAGGCCGGTGGTAAACGCGTTCGACCGGCGATCGTGTTGCTGGTATCTCGCGCTACCATGTTAGACCGGGATATCACTCCCCGTCATCGTCGATTAGCGGAAATCACGGAGATGATCCACACTGCCAGTCTTGTCCATGATGATGTGGTAGATGAGGCAGAATTGCGGCGCAGTGTTCCCACCGTTAACAGTTTATTTGACAATCGCGTGGCGGTTTTAGCGGGGGATTTTCTTTTCGCTCAATCCTCTTGGTATCTAGCTAATTTAGATAATTTAGAAGTGGTAAAATTACTCTCAGAAGTGATTCGCGATTTTGCTGAAGGGGAAATTCAACAGGGAATTAATCGCTTTGATACCAGTATCTCCCTGGAAGCTTATCTAGAAAAAAGTTACTACAAAACTGCTTCTTTAATTGCCAATAGTGCCAAAGCCGCTGGGGTATTAAGCGAGCAATCGGCTGAAGTTAATCATCATTTATATAATTATGGTCGCAATTTAGGATTAGCTTTTCAAATCGTCGATGATATTCTCGATTTTACCTCCCCCACGGAAGTATTAGGAAAACCCTCTGGCTCCGATTTGATCAGTGGTAATATCACTGCTCCCGCTCTCTTTGCTATGGAGGAAAATCCCTATATAGAAGTGTTAATCGAACGGGAATTTAGTCAGGAAGGAGACATCGAAAAAGCTCTTGATTTTATTCACTCTAGCCAAGGTATTCTTCGCTCAAAAGAGTTAGCCAATCAATACGGACAAAGTGCCTTAAAACACCTTGACTGTTTAGCTTCTTCTCCCTCAAAAGAGGTGCTAATCGAGCTAGTGGATTACGTTTTGAGCCGAATTTATTAGGGAATAATAGTTCTCGCCGTAGCAATAGTCCACCCATCGACTAATAATAAAAATAGGGTGAGAGTAAAAAGAATTCCATACATCCAAGGCTGAGAAAGGGGGCGAATATCGGTCATATCCAAGTTAGTTTTTTCCTCGATTATTTTGACCATGCGATTAAATCCCACCACTCGCATCGGCAATAAATAGGCTTTTTCTGCGGAGCGATCAAGGAAATAATAAACTAAACCACCCTGTCCTGTACTGCGACATTTAAGTTCTTTTATATCTGTCCAATTTAACCACCAACCAGAGCGAAGAAAAGCAGGAAACCATTGGGGATAGGTAACTTGTATCCCTGTTTCTGATAAAATGACTCTTTCACTTAAAGCTCCGTATAAAGCGATTAATCCTAAGCTGATTCCTAACCAAAGAAAATTGGGATTAACGGGGGAATTAGTGACTTTTGCTAAAAAGGGTAAAGGGATGGTTAACGCCACATATAAACTTAATAAAGTTACCCGAATTATTGGTGATATCCGAAAAGTTATTGTCTCGTTCATTTGATAACCTTAATCAGTAAACAGTAAACAGTGAAAAGAAGGCTCCGAACTTGCCACTTAATACTTTAACACTTTAACACTTAATACTGCTCACTGATAACTGATAACTGATCACTGATAACTGATCACTGAGTCTCCTTGTCCCCAAAAACCATCGTATTTAGTCACTTCAATATCACCAAAAACTTTGACTTGACAAGCAAGACGACGGTTATTATTGGGGTTATGGGGAGGTAAAGAAAGACGCGCTTTTTCCTGCCAATTGATAGCAGAAACTTCGCCCACAATTGCCACCGCACAGGTTCCACAGCTGCCGATGCCGCGACAATTGATTAACTTGGAACCGCCATTATACAAAGAAATGTCATGTTTTAATAATATACGACGAAGATTTTCACCTCGATCGCAGGTGATTGTTTGACCGTAAACTGTTATTCTAGGCATTAGGGGCGTGATTTTAAGTCGCTACAGTTATTAATTAATATTAACACCTATTGACTATTTCTATGAACAATGGTAAGCGCATTTGGGTCTATGACACTACTCTCCGGGATGGGGCCCAGCGAGAAGGTATTTCCCTCTCCCTAGAAGACAAAATTAAAATCGCTAGGGAATTAGATCGGATGGGTATTCCTTTTATCGAAGGCGGTTGGCCGGGCGCAAACCCTAGAGACGGTCAATTTTTCTGGAAAATGCACGAAAAACCCCTAAAACAAGCGGAATTAGTCGCTTTTTGTTCCACGCGTCGTCCCCATGTCGAAGCCCGAGAAGATCCGATGTTAACCGCCATTCTCGCCGCTAGAACCCGTTGGGTGACAATTTTCGGCAAATCTTGGGATCTGCACGTCACAGAGGGCTTAAAAACCAGTCTGGAGGAGAATTTAGCCATGATAGGAGATACAATCGAGTATCTACGCTGTCAGGGAAGACGAGTCATTTATGATGCCGAACATTGGTTTGATGGTTACAAAAATAACCCCGAATACGCCCTTTTAACCCTCAAAACCGCCAGGGATGCCGGGGCCGAATGGTTAGTTTTCTGTGATACCAACGGTGGCACTTTACCCCAAGAAATCGCCCCTATTGTGGAGAAAGTGCGGGAGCAATTGGGTATCGATCCTGATGAGGAAAATGCGCCTCAATTAGGCATTCATGCCCATAATGATGCAGGAACCGCCGTAGCTAACTCTTTAGCGGCAGTTAACGAGGGCGCACGCATGATTCAAGGCACAATTAACGGTTATGGGGAACGCTGCGGCAATGCCAATTTATGTACTTTAATTCCCAATCTTCAGTTAAAAATGGGCTTTTCTTGCCTAGAAGAAAATCAATTAGGCCGATTGACGGGAACTAGCCGAAAAATCAGCGAAATGGTCAATTTAGCCCCGGATGATCATGCTCCCTTCGTCGGACGTTCCGCTTTTGCCCATAAAGGCGGTATTCACGTTTCTGCGGTGGCGAAAAATCCCCTCACCTACGAACATATTAATCCAGAAGCGATCGGGAATCAGCGCCGCATCGTCATTTCTGACCAATCGGGATTAAGTAATGTCTTAGCGAAAGCGCGCAGTTTTGGCATCGATTTAAATAAAGATGATCCCACCTGTCGGCAAATATTGGAACGTTTAAAAATCTTAGAAAGTCAGGGTTATCAATTTGAGGCAGCCGAAGCTAGTTTTGAGTTATTAATGCGGGAAGCTTTGGGACAGAGAAGTCACCTTTTTGAATTAAAAGGATTCCAAGTTTATTGTGATATGCTCCGGGATAGTGGTAATGCGATTGCGACAATTAAAGTACAGGTAAAAGAGGAAGATTTATTAGAAGTGGCCGAAGGTAACGGGCCCGTGGCTGCTTTAGATCGGGCTTTAAGAAAGGCTTTAGTCAAATTCTATCCCGAAATTGCTAACTTTCACCTGACCGATTATAAAGTGAGAATTCTCGATAGTGGTTCGGGGACGGCAGCGAAAACTAGGGTTTTAATCGAGTCCAGTAACGGTCAACAAAGATGGACTACTGTGGGAGTGTCTAGTAATATTTTAGAAGCTTCCTATCAAGCAGTAGTAGAAGGAATTGAGTACGGTTTATATCTGCTGCAAAACAATAAACTAGAATTATCGGGTCAATTTTGTCCTTTAGGAATAATTTAGAGAACAGTAATCAGTAATCAGTAATCAGTAATCAGTAATCAGATTTTTTATCCCCACACCCCACACCCCACACCCCACACCCCACTTCCTGCTCCCCTTTCTAGGATTAAATAACCCCTAGGATAATAATCGGGTAACAAAAGAATTTTGCCAACGACGGGCCAAGGCCCGTAGATACATATTAACGGGAAACTGATAATATTCGATAATTAACCAGAGTAAACAAATAGCATGGCAAATAAAGGTTAAAATCGACCAAAATAGAGGCACCCATGACAAAGAACTCCCCTCGACTGGAGGAAAAAGATAGGCCCCTGTAGCCACAATTGCTGTGGGAAAAATCACAAATCCTAAACCGATAATTAAGTAAAAACCTGCCATCTCGATTCCTTCTCTCGGTAAACCCTGCCAATACTTACCATTCCAATACCAAGTTAAGGGTAATTGACTATCGGCCATTTTTAAAAGCTGTCTTTCTAAATTAGCAGTAAAAATGTGTTGACAAAAGTTACAAGCATAGGCTTCCATTAGGGGTAAAGTGGCAATTTTACCATGGCGACAGACGGGACAAGAATAGGTATCGTGATAGTTTAATCGGGTTGGCTCGGTCATGGTAATCTGAGTAAGAGTAAAAAAGGCCATTGCAGATAATTAACTTTTCCCTATTGATAACGATTGAGTTATGCGGCGCTCGCCAACACTATGGCTCATTAGTATCAAACGGGTTCAAATCTTGTGGATGAGTTAGGGTAATACTTGATATACCCGCTAAATCACTGGGATTAAAGGTCAACAGATGTGTCATTTCATTGGCAAGCATAGCCGCAACGAGACGAACATCATGAGTGCGTTTACCCATCACTCTGTTAGTTGTGACTAAGTTCAGCCAATTTGTAAAAATCTGCCGAGATTCTGCCAAGACTGGAAAACGAGCGAGAAGTTGATCTATCATGCTTCTGGTTTGTTCTACAGACCAACCCAAACCATTGACTTCAGTTGGTCTGGTGGCAACAACCCAAAACTCAATTATTACTTGTGTCGCAAGGAAACATTCATCTGATTGCATGAGCAGACGAGAAACTGCATTGGTTGCCAGCTTATGCTGTAGGTCGGAACAATTGCACAATCGCATAACAATATTAGTGTCAAGTAAATATCTCGTCATCATTCGTAAATACTATCGCGACTAAAGGCTTCATCTCCTAGACTCGGACTATCTTTGGGAAGTTGTAACACCCATTCACGCAATTCCCTAGCTCTCTGGGATGGTGTTGCTCTTTGCCAAAGCGGAACAGACGATGGGACTTGTCCAGACTGAAACTCAAGGTCGGCTATGAAATCAGCAATCTTTTTCAGTTGATCATCGTTTAGTTTATCTAATTCTTTCTTAAGATCTTCTCGCAGCATAGGTCGGTTTTGAGAAAATAGACACTCTCTATAGTAACCGATATGCTCCTAGCCGTTTGGCTCAGGTGCTTGTTTATACGATCGGCTCTAAATAATCTCCCTGATTAGGCTAGACTCAAGTTGCCAGCTTAAAAAGTCTCTGGTGGTAATGCTAAATCTCGTTATTACAGACTGATTATCTATTTCTCCTTTTGCCTATTGCAAGAGTGCCTATTGTCTCTCCTGATATGTAGCCTATACTCAACGGATTTAGTATGACATCTAATTCGCCTTGATTAAGGATAACTAATTAAGCAAGATTGGCAGGAATTGTCCCCAGTTTTTGTAGTTGTTTTTCAATATTAGCCTTTAATTGGATCCGGGAGATTTCTTTTCCTGTTTGAGCGGTGTGTGCATTTTCCAGAAAAATAATACTATCTACTTTTTCTACGGCAAATAATTGGAATAAAAGATGGGTTACGGGAATCAGGAGCGTTGATAGGGGTGAATTAGCAGTATTTTGAGCAGATATGGCCATTTTTTCCGTAGCAAAGGCATAGATTACCCTTTTTTCCTGTTGTGGCTGCTGCCGATGAGCTAATGTGG
This sequence comes from Microcystis sp. LE19-131.1A, assembly GCF_027532015.1. Lineage (NCBI taxonomy): Bacteria > Bacillati > Cyanobacteriota > Cyanophyceae > Chroococcales > Microcystaceae > Microcystis > Microcystis sp. LE19-131.1A. Next base: position 11,756 of record NZ_JAPZSS010000079.1, read on the forward strand.
TTAGTAACCAATCACCTTGGCTATTCTGAACTACATAGTATTGTAAATGTTTTAACTGTCTAGCAAAAGCTGCAAGGACGGGATTAACCGCTTCGTCCATGACCACGGTTGCCAGTCCGTAATTGACCGCTTCTCGACTTAAAATATGCAGTTGTGCCTTTAATTTCATGGCTAATCATCTCTATAAACTAATCGATGGCGATGACATTCATTCCTTGACTCGGCAACCCCATTTAAAATTGTCGTCGTGAAAAGATGAGGATGGAGATACCCAATAATAGACCAGTATAAACGAGACTGTAGAGGGCATTAGCGATTAAGACATCAGCACTAGGGAGCAAACCATAAACGGCCTCATTTCTAAAATTCAATCTTTCCAAATCTGGGAGAATTAGATAAATATTTTTGGTGATAGCGAGAATATTGGGATTTTTGCTGATTATACCCAATTGGATCAGATCTTTGCTGATGTGACCCATTAGATAGACCCCAAAAGTCATTAGCGTGGCTAAAATCGAACTGGTAAATACCCCAAAAGCGATCGCCACGGCTGCGATCAGAATTAATTCCAAACCGAGATAGAAAACCGAGACAATCAGGGGTAAAGCTTGAAAAGATACTTTCATCCCCAGCAACATCAGCAGGTAAATCACCAACATTACCCCCAACATCACCGCTAAAACCCCAGACAAACCCAAGTGTTTACCGAGGATAAATTCGGCCCGACTCAGGGGTTTAGGAATCAAAACCAAAATAGTTCTCTTGTCAATTTCCTGATTAATTAGCCCTGTACCCACAAAAACCGCGACAATTACCCCTAATAGTCCGATAGCGGCTAATCCCAAGTCAAGAAAGATTTTCTGATGGGTTCCCACCGCAATTTCTGGTAATAAACGCCAAGCGAAGGCCATCAACAAGGCAAAAAACCCGATAAAGTAAAGAATGCGATCGCGAATAACCTCGCGAAAACTGTTAGCTGCGATTGCCCAGATTCTCAGGATGCTGATACCCATAGCCTTTCATCAAAAGAACTCTTGCCAATTAATTATATGTTATGGTCGTGGGTTAACTAATTTTCCCCAAAAAATTAGTTAGTTCATTTGTTATGAATGAAAACCTGAAGTTTAACTTTTAACCCAAAACTTTTTAGATATGCTTTAATTTGGTTGTCAAAACCTCTTTATTTAGGGTTTGCTGAAAAAGTTTGTTGGTGGGGTTAGGAGTGAGTAGCCGGTCGTCAGGAGTCGGGAGTCGGGAGTTTCAGGCTTTGTTGCCCTGCTTCTTTGTACCAGTTTATGTAATAAAAAAATAATAAGGCCAGGTTTTTGAATGTCCCAATCCGATTTTCGCAACATGAACATTGGATTTTAACAGGTCAAAAGCCTTATTTTAAAAGGGTTTTACTATTATTCAGCCAACCCTAATTAGTAGCGTATGTAAGTGTATGTTAACAAAACGTTAGCTAATTGTCAACCTCCCGCAATCCTAAACCGAGGACTGTTCCTAAACCAGGTCTTTCGGCATTAGGAATCTCTTGAGTTGTATCTAAGTTTAGTGATGCGATTGGATCGATTGCCATGGTGGGGACGCTGAGACGTTGAGTAAAATATTCGTCTAGTTGCGCTAAACCGCCCCCGGGACCGGCTAAAAGTAACTGGACAATTTCCATTTCCAGTTCATCACTTTGGTTAAGATAGAAATTAATCGATCGCCGCAATTCATCGGTTAATTCCCCTAAAACCCGCATCAGTGCCGCAATCCCGGCGGTAGTAAAGGTTCTGGAAGCACCGGTATTGGTGTCAAGACTATCAAAGGCAGTGATCGGGATTGTCATCCCCAAAAGAATCTCAGGACTGCGGGGGGTGGGCAAATTCATCGCCCTGGAAATGGCGTTTTGTAGCTGGAAAGTGCCGATGGGGACAGTGCGGGAAAATTGGGGAACGCCGTCCACCACGATGGCAATTTCCGTGTTATCAAATTCTATATCGACAATAACGGTAGCTTCATTGGAACTAAACTGTCGCAACTGATCGCGAATCGTCCGAATTAGGGAAAAACTATTAATTTCTAGCACATCTACCTGTAATCCTGCCCGTTGCAGGGTCTCCAGATAGGCATCGGTGATCTCCCGACGAGTAGCTACCAGCAAAACCTGCACCTTTTCGATGCCGTCTTCATCCTGAAAGTAGCCCAGTTTTTGGTAGTCGATATCCACTTCCTCCCGCGGATAGGGAAGGTATAAATTAGCTTCATGATTTAAGACCAGATCGCGCAATTCCTCATCGTCCAATTCCGAGGGAATAGGGATAATCCGGATAATTGACTCGCGCATGGGGACAGCAGTAGCGACTCGTTTGCTAGTAATTTTATTTTCCTTGAGGACTTCTTGGATTAATTCCGCTAAAGCGACGGAATCGACGATTTTTCCCTCCTCAAAGATGCCTTCTGGGATATCCGACGAACAACATTTAACTAATTTATAATTTTGTTTCTGTTTGGCGATCTGAACCACGTTAAGGCGCTCTGGGGTAATCTCTAACCCAATACCTTGAGTTTTTTTTGTCAATAGCTTCTTAAAAAAACTTACCATACATTTTTCGGGACAGCTCTAAGGGAATTGGTGATCAACAAAGCCAATAATCTTGATCTTTTCACCTGATTTTATTTAGTATCGATCAAGGCAGTAAATCAGTCTATAAACGATCCTAACTGGGTAATTTACCCAGAACAGGTGAAAATCGAGGGGGAGAGAAGCTATTTCTGCACTAATATTAACCTGATTATCTGTGTTCAGACCGAGGTTAATCCTAACTGGATAGGAGCAGAGGAAGCAGCTATTGATGATGATATTGTAATCAATTTTGGTGAAAGAACCAAGTCCAAGCTAAAAATTGGCCATTATCCCCCCCTTCTGCTCCACTAGATCAAGTCAGCTTTCCCTAGTTAGAGTACCCAAATATCTCGAGAAAATTCAAATTTTCTCGACACTATTTTTTCTTGACTCCTAGAAATAGGCGATCAAATGCTTCTGACGGGCGTGATTTTCGCGTATAATTAGGAGTTTGCACAGTGACAAAAAAATTTAAGGAGCGAGTTCGATGGCACGAATGTACTATGATGAGGATGCCAACTTAGACTTATTAGCGGGGAAAACGATCGCTATTATTGGTTATGGTTCCCAGGGTCATGCCCACGCATTAAATCTCAAGGATAGTGGCGTTAATGTGATTGTTGGTCTATATCCCGGCAGTAAATCGGCCATCAAAGCCAAAGAAGCCGGTATTCCGGTTTATGATGTGGCCCAAGCCGCTAAAATTGCCGACTGGATCATGATCCTCTTACCAGATGAAGTGCAGAAAACGATTTATCTCCACGAAATTGCCCCGAATTTAAGCGCAGGCAAGGTGTTATCTTTTGCCCACGGTTTTAATATTCATTTCGGTCAAGTGGTTCCCCCGGATAATGTCGATGTGGTTATGGTTGCCCCCAAAGGACCGGGCCATCTCGTCCGTCGCACCTACGAACAAGGTCAAGGGGTCCCCTGTTTATTCGCCGTCTATCAAGATGCTACCGGCCAAGCACGCGATCGGGCAATGGCCTACGCTAAAGGTATCGGTGGCACTCGGGCCGGGGTTTTGGAAACCACTTTCCGTGAGGAGACAGAAACCGACCTTTTTGGCGAACAAGCAGTATTATGCGGCGGTTTAAGTGCTTTAATTAAAGCTGGCTTTGAAACCCTCGTAGAAGCCGGTTATCAGCCCGAATTAGCCTATTTTGAGTGTTTACACGAGGTAAAACTGATCGTCGATCTGATCGTCGAGGGCGGTTTAGCCAAAATGCGCGATAGTATTTCCAATACAGCCGAGTACGGTGACTACACTCGCGGTCCGCGGGTGGTGACAGAAGCGACTAAGGCCGAAATGCGGAAAATCCTCCTGGAAATTCAATCGGGACAATTTGCCAGAGAGTTTGTCCTCGAAAATCAAGCTGGTAAACCGGGTTTCACCGCTATGCGTCGTCAAGAAGCAGAACATTCGATCGAAGAAGTCGGCCAAGATCTGCGGGCGATGATGAGTTGGCTAAAACGCTAGTTCTCTTTTTTTCGGTGTCGGGTTGGGTGCGACCCCAGAAGTCTTACCGTTGCGTCCACCCCGACACCCGATCCCCCACTCCCCAAAGGGAAAACTTCCTATTTAGTAGATCGCCTCCCGTGATTTGACTAGACCGATCGCCCGTAAACCGGCAATGACACCACAACCGATCACCATACCGACGAGGGAACGAATCAGATTTTCTATGGGAACGATCCCAATTAAAGCGATCCAGACTTCTTCTGGCCAGTTAAAAATCGAGTAGGTAATGGCGACGGCTCCTAAATGGGAGAGGCCGCTGGCGGTCCAGGTACCCCCAAAAATTCCCGCCGCTACTAGGGCTAAATTGCTACCTTTGATCCAATGGGGAAAAAGAGTCCGGGTTGGTAGGATAAATAATACCAAAGCCGACCAATCGACGAAAGCGCCAGCAATAAAGACTTGTGGCGAAATGCCGTTCAGTACGATCGCCCGGTTAGCGTAGATAAACAGGGGAATCAGAAAAATTAACGTCAATCCTAACCACCAATAACGGCGTTTTTTGCCTAAAACCATCGTTCCCGCCACAAAACTGGCTATAATTGCCCCAAAGACCGAAATAGCGGGAATTCCTGCCGTGTAGGGGGCAAGAAAAGCCCCAATTAAGGACCCAATGCCACTAGCGATCGCACCAGCGATCGGGCCGAGTAACCAACCCAAGAGGGGAAAAACCGCTTGACTGAGGGGCATACTACCGCCGGAAGCGAGGACAATGGAGAAGGGAATAAAAGAAAGGGTAGTGACAATGGCGGCTAAGACAACAATATAGGCGATCGGCGCACCATCAATAGCGGCACTACTGACAGCTTCTACTTTGCGTTCTTCCCCTTCAGGGATAATATCTAGGGTCATAGTTGCAAGGGTAATTCTAACTTTTCTATCATCCTCTGGTTTTATCCGCTTCGGGCAGTTAATGGTCAACGTTATAGCAGAGGATTTGAGCAAGCGGAAAGGAGGCAGTCGCTGCATCCCCACCGGTGTACGCTCCTGTGGGGACTTCCTCTGCTATATTTTTCTTAACCAAGAATCTTAATGATATTTTAAGATTTTTTAAAAAACCGTCCCTATCGGAGATGAACGTATATCCTAGAGGGGAGCGAGTATAAATTCTTATTCCCGTTCGATCGCGCCCCAATTCTCTGGAGATCAGCACCCATGCTTACTTTGCTCCGTTCTCTGCTATTTTCCACCCTATTAAGTTTTGTTGCCCCCGTCCTCCTGGTGGGTTCGATTTTAACTGCTTTATTCGCCACCAGTCACGTCCCCGGCTTTACTTGGGTTTCTCAGACTGTTTTTAGCCAAATTCTGCAATTTTTAACCATTTTCGGTGGCGGTTATCCCCTACAAGGAATGTTAACCATCGCTGTTACTTTTGCTTTTGTTGGCAGTTTATTCGATTTATTTAACTTTTACGTCTATCAAACCAATCGGGGACAGTAACAGACAAAGGGTGATAGACAATGTCTAGAATAAGAATGAGGTTTTTATGGGATCGAATCGTCTATGCGCCTTATTTTCTCCCGTTTTTGGCTATTAACAATAATTTCTCTGCTGCTGAGCCTGAGTATCGGGATTATCAATCCCCAAAACAGTTCCGCGCTCTCGTGGATGGATTTACTTTTTCGGGGTGTGCAAGTTATTCAACTCTCCACTATTTCTCCTCAGCAGGAAGTCGCCATCGGTAGGCAGATTAATCAAGGTTTATTAGAATCAGGTAAGGTGAAACTGTCCAAAGATGCCAGAATTAACCAATATGTCCAAGAAATCGGGCAGCAATTAGCGGCAACTAGCGATCGCCCTGACCTTCCCTACACTTTTCAAGTGGTGCGCGACAATAGCATTAACGCCTTCGCAACTATGGGTGGATTTGTCTATTTACACACGGGATTGATTAAAACTACTGATAATGAGGCCGAATTAGCCAGCGTGATTGCCCATGAAATCGGCCATATCGTTGGTCGTCATTCTATCACCCAATTACGCAATACTGCCCTCGCCCAAGGACTTCTCAGTGCGGCGGGATTAGAGACAAAAACTTGGGTACAATTGGCGGTTAATCTCGCCTACAGTTTACCAAACAGTCGCAAGGATGAATTAGAAGCGGACCGACTGGGTTTAACAAATTTGGCCAGGGCTGGTTATGAACCCACGGCGATGATCTCCTTTATGCAAAAATTAACACAACAGGGGGGTTCTACCCCGACAATTCTCAGCACCCATCCGGCTACAAGCGATCGCATTGTGGCACTGCAAAAACAGCTTAATTCGGTTAATAACTGAACTTCCCCCAGACATTATTCTTCTCCCGAATGGCGATCGCTATTCCCCTGCTCTCATGACTTTTTGTTGGGTTTCCTTGGGTCAACCCAACCGGTTTAGCGGTGGACGTTCCACAGAGGCTAAGATCGATATATTTCTCCACGAAAATTTAGTTAGAGATGCAATTAAAGTCGTTTCTGATAATTCCTATGTGCAGTCTCACCTAATTTGGCGGATAATGGATGCGGCTGCTACCGTCGCTCCTAACTGGGTGATCGATCATGTACGTCCTGCTGCGGAAAAGATACTCGACGAAAAAAGGGCTGATCCCTAGGAAGAAGCGATTAAATGGCTGAAAAAAGCTCGTAATGCCTTTTATCTGTCAGGAAGACGGGAAGAATGGCAAACTTATCGGGAAAGTTTAATTAAGGAACACGGACGCAAATCGAAATTTATGGGGTTATTTAAACATCAGGATTTACAATGATTTAAGCTTGTAGCCGTCAGTTATCGGCTAGAATCAGGCTGTTTTTAGCTTATAGAGTGGACATTGTCCTAATCTTAGGCCTAGTCATATTTTGGGGCAAAGTAGAGTATAATGGAAGATTGGTCTAAACTTATCTCCAGACTACTTATACTGAATATTCATTGTCAAAAAATATGACTGAAACTATTCGCTTTTTGATGTGTTCTCCCGATCATTACGATGTGGATTATGTGATTAATCCGTGGATGGAGGGCAACATTCACAAATCTTCCCAAGAAAAAGCTAGGCAACAATGGCAGCAGCTTTATCATGTTCTCAAAGATCGGGCGCTCGTGGATTTAGTCCCACCAGAAAAAGGCTGGCCCGACATGGTTTTTACCGCTAATGCAGGTTTAGTTCTGGAAAAAATAGTCGTTCTCAGTCGCTTTTTACACAAAGAAAGACAGGGAGAAGAACCCTATTTTAAGCAGTGGTTTGAAGATAACGGTTTTACGGTTCACGAACTGCCAAAAGATTTACCCTTTGAAGGTGCAGGAGACGCATTATTAGATCGGGAAGGACGTTGGTTATGGGCAGGATATGGCTTCAGAACTGAGTTAGATTCCCACCCTTTAATCGCTAAATGGCTCGATATCGAGGTTTTATCCCTACGTTTAATTGACGAACGTTTCTATCACCTTGATACCTGTTTTTGTCCCCTTAGTGGTGGTTATCTCCTCTACTATCCCGATGCTTTCGATGCCTATTCTAATCGATTAATTGAGTTAAAAATTCCCGAAGAAAAACGCATTATCGTTGAAGAAGCCGATGCGGTTAACTTTGCTTGTAATGCAGTAAATATCGGTCAAGTAATCGTCATGAATAAAATTAGTGACGACTTACAACATAACTTAGCTGCAAAAGGGTTTGAAGTAGTACAAACTCCCCTGACAGAGTTCTTAAAAGCAGGAGGAGCCGCCAAATGTTTAACCCTGCGTACCACCGAACCCTTAATTCCAGACCATCACGCTAATGTCACCATTGAAAGTCGCATTCTCCAGTTAGAAGGTCATCTGCTCGACGCGGGAATTATGAATAAAGCTCTCGATGTTGTGGTGGGAAATGGGGGCAGCTTCAAGGTTTTAAACTTCACCTTAGGGATTGAGCGCCAAAGTACCTCCTCGGCCGAAGTGCGGGTTTCTGCACCCTCTCACGAGGTAATGGAGGAGATCATGGTACAATTGATCGACCTCGGTGCGGCCGCTCGTCCCCAAGAAATCTGTGATGTCAATACCGCAGTGGTGGCACAAGATGGGGTCGCTCCCGATGATTTTTATGTCAGCACCATCTATCCCACGGAAGTGCGGGTTAACTGTGAATGGGTGCGGGTGGAAAATCAACGCATGGATGCAGCCATCGTCGTCACTGAAAGTCCGGAAGGCAAAACGGCAAAATGTACTCTGCTGCGGGATTTAAAAGCTGGCGATCGCGTTATGGTGGGAGTTGAGGGCATCCGTACTATCCGACAGGCGGAATCCAGGGAACAACGCAACAGCACTCAGGAATTTACCTTTATGGGTGCGGGGGTTTCCAGCGAGCGCCGAGTCGAGTTAACCGTCGAGCAGATTGCCTGGGAAATGCGTAAAATTCGCGACCAGGGCGGTAAAGTGGTGGTAACGGCAGGTCCGGTGGTCATTCACACTGGAGGAGCGCAACATCTCTCCCGTTTAATCCGCGATGGTTACGTTCACGCTTTACTGGGGGGAAATGCGATCGCAGTTCACGACATGGAACAGGCGATCATGGGTACTTCTTTAGGGGTAGATATGCAGAAAGGCATCCCCGTGCGCGGTGGCCATCGTCACCACCTCAAGATTATCAACCTCATCCGTCGCCACGGCAGCATCGCTAAAGCTGTATCGGCCGGGGTATTGACAAAAGGCGTAATGTATGAATGCGTCAAGAATAATGTCCCCTTCAGTTTGGCCGGTTCAATTCGCGATGATGGTCCGCTTCCGGATACGGAGATGGATTTAATTAAAGCACAGGAAGAATATTCCCGCTTAATTCAAGGTGCCGACATGATTCTCATGCTCTCTAGTATGCTCCATTCCATCGGTGTGGGCAATATGACACCGGCGGGGGTAAAAATGGTCTGTGTTGATATTAACCCGGCCGTGGTGACAAAATTAAGCGATCGAGGTTCCGTAGAATCCGTGGGTATTGTCACCGATGTGGGTTTATTCCTGAGTCTGTTAACCCAACAGTTGGATAAGTTAACCCGTCCCTTGGTAGAAACGGTTTAAAACCAATACTCTAAAACATAAAACTTATGAGCTTTGGGGGTATTTAAACCCCCTTTTTTGGGACTATTAACCCCTATCTCTATAGGTGAGTTAGCAATGGGTAACTAGAATAATAAAGGAGAACCATTGCCGAAAAACGAGAACGCTATGCCAGAAGAAACTATTTGGATTATCACCGCAGAAGATACCCCCGTCACCCCCGATAAAGATGCCAAAGGAAACGACACCTATGACAATCCCTGGGACAAGGGGAAAACCATCACCGAAGCTGCGACTCGTGGCGTAAAAGTGAGCATAGAGAAGCTAGAGACAGAACTTTCCCATTTTCTCCAGCTTATCGGCAAAGTCTTCAATCAAGCACAGAAACAGGTCAACCAACAAACCGGTTTTAAACTCGATGAAGTAGAGCTTTGCGTAGAGATTACCGGGGAGGGTGAGGTAAAATTATTAGGGACGGGGATTAAGACCGGCACTAAAGGCGGATTAACCCTAAAATTCAAGCGAGACGAGAAAAACACACCGACCGCAGACTAATGGCGAACTGGGCATTTATCATCGGCATTACAGCCTATAAACAGGGACACTTTAACAAGCTAGATTGCGCCATCGAAGACGCGAAGGCTATGTTTCGCTATTGTAAAGAAGAAGCCAAGTTTGACATGGTTTTCCTCTTTACCGATGATTCTGACCCCATTAAAACGCCTAGCGGTACTTTTCTAGAAACGAAACCCACCGCCACAAATTTAAAAATCTTCCTCCATGAATTTTTCGAGTCCCCGCAGTTGGAGACGGGGGATAACTTCTGGTTTTTCTTCAGCGGCCACGGATTACGACATCAGGAACAGGATTACCTCGTTCCCCACGATGGACACTCCCAATTGCTCCCAGATACCACCATTTCTCTCACCTATCTCACCCAACGCTTACGCAAATGCGGCGCGGATAATATCATTCTGTTGTTGGACTCTTGCCGTAACGAGACGCGATTCGGCAATAAATCCACGGGAGGAAAACCCCAACAGGGAGTGATTACCATCGCTTCCTGTAGTCCGGGGGAAGAATCCTATCAAATTCCCGCTTTGGGAATGAGTTCGTTTACCTACGCGCTTCTGGAGGCTTTGCGAATTGAGGGGGAAAGGAATTGCGCGACAGTGGAGAGACTTTGTAATCATCTATTCCATCGAGTTCCGGAAATCAACCGACAATACAACAAACCCCCGCAGACTCCCCACTCCACCGTCGAACCAAACTACAAAAATCATCTGATTCTGTTACCGAAACAGGCAACCCTCGCCGATATCGGGTTACTGCGAGAGGAAGCGTTAGATTTAGAAGGGGACGGGAGACTAGAAGAAGCAAAACAGTTAATGAGGCGAGTATTAGCCTTAGACCCCACGAATCCGAAGGTTTTAAAAGTTTATGACCGGATTACCCTGAAACTAGCACAACAACCCGTCCTACCGTCCCCTAAAACGGAACCGATAAATGGCGAGTCGGCGAAAACGATAACAGAAACCCCGAAACCCGCGTCACCGCCAGAAATCGAACTTAAAAGTGCCAAAGGAATCGATTATCGGAAATTAGAAGATTTATTAAAACGGCAGCAATGGAAGCAAGCGGACGA
>NZ_JAPZSS010000109.1:0-22217 GCF_027532015.1 Microcystis sp. LE19-131.1A
CAAATAGGTGCAAGAATGAAAATTGTGGGAGCACAATGGAAAGCAGAGAATGTTCCTCAGTATTTGAAGCTACGTTGTGCTTATCTCAACGGCGATATTGCCTGAGTATTTTTACTCATTGCAAAACTGGGATGCTCCCAAGCAATTGTGGCTGTGACACGAACTTTTACTTCCGTATCTTGTAGGGATTGAATGAGATAGGATATTGCTTTTTCACTACCAATTTTTCCGAGAGATTCCGCCGTGATTATCCGAATATCGGGATTAGTATCAGATAAGCAGGAAGCTAGATAAGGAATTGCGGATTCATTGCCAATTTCTCCTAAAGCTCGAATCAGATTTAGGCGAACATTAAGATCATTTTCTCCTATTAAATGGGATACTAAGGTGTCGGCAAGGCTGCTATTGCCAATTTTGCCCAAGGCTTCGGCAGCTTTAGCGCGGATCTGGGGGAGAGAATCGTTGAGTTTATTCAATAAAGTATTGATGGCGATTTGGGTGTTATTAAGTTGCTGAACCATGTTATTTTTCCTCTGGGTTATTGTTATTAGGTTGCTGGGGATAATTCTGTTGGTTTCCTTGCACATTATGAGCTAAATTGCCAATGGTAGCTCCTCTGAAATCATAGGTAATAGATGATAGGGATGCGTTTTTTTCAGAAGAAGTAGGAATATTTTGACTATCCTCTCCAAAACTGGCTATCTCTGAAAAAGTAATAGGTGTATATCTCACGATTCAGCAAGAACCTATTGGTTTAGCAGTTCTGTCATAACCCATATTTTATTCATTATTAATTAATTTTTCAAGAAGGGCATAAATATCTTTTTTATCACCTTGTTTACGAATTCCAACTCCAATAACAATAACAATAATTTGAGCTTCTTCAACACGATAGACAATCCGATATCTTTGACCAACTGCCCTAACGCTACGATATCCTTTAAGTTTACCTGAAAGGGCTTTACCTTGTTTATCCGGTTCAATTTTTAGCTTTTCAATCCGTTTGCGAATTTCTTGCTGAATGCGTTTATCGGTAATTTTAGATAAAAAGCTTAAAGCAAGAGGAATTAATTGTATTTGATATTCCATTACCAACCGAGTTGTTTTTTAGCATCTTCCCAAGCAATTCTTTGTCCTGATTGATACTGTTGAATCGCTTCAGATAGGATTTCGGCGAACTCTTTGTCTTGTAAAATATCAAGAGTTTCTAACCAAGATTCAATTTGAGCGTAATTCAGGGCAACCATAATGGGTTGACCTTCTTTGGTAATAATAATAGGTTCGTCAGTCATTTGCTCAGACCATTCAACCAGCTTTTGTCCTGTTTCAGTAATGTTTAGATATTTAGTCATGTCAGCAATTAAAAGTTATCAAAAAAATCGGGTCTAAAACCTCGCCTTTTAAAGCGAAAAGTTTTCGGTATTTCTGCAAATCTGAGATGCACCCGCTTAAGCACAACTACGAACTAGAATCCTGAATCTGGCCATCACCTTTTTCAATAATCTGGAGGTTTTTGGCATGGATAGTATATTTAGATTCTGACTTGACTGGAGATTGATTAGATGATGTTTGACCATCCTCTGCAAGTTTAGTTTCTACTGCTTGAATCATAGCTGCAAATTCCGATTGGGGGTGTAAGTCGATATTGAGAGTATTCATATCTTTAAGAATGTTGGTTAGATTATCAATCTTGCCCCTGATTTCATCATATAAGTTTAATGTCGCCAAGATACTATTAGTTTTAGCTAAATCAATTTGTTTGTATTTTGCTTGTAGTTTTGCTTTTTCGTCTTCCCAATATTTCAGGTAGTCTATGCGCTCGAAGTCTTTATGAATTCTGGCATCTGGTAAAATAATCGGGAATATTCTTTGATAAAAGTCACCATTTCTAGCAATTTCTACTAATTCAAACATACAGTTTTCTGATTTTAAGTATCTATCGCTGATGACGGCGACGACACATTTCCCCTGTCCAATTTGCTGCATAAAGTTTTTGATGGAGTCTTTATAGGTGGTGTGGGTTTTATCCCGAATAATCTCAATTCCTTTAGCGGCAAAAGCTTGGACGAGTTGATTAGCCATTTCGTTGCTGTCTTCTTGCCAGTTGTAGGAAATGTAAACTTGTTGATTCATGGGTTGGGAGAGGGGGTGATAGTATTTAAGTTTGTTTTGAATTATGTCTAGTGCTTCTCTAGCTGGATAGAGAGTGAGAGTATAGTCATTATTTAATGTGACAAAATCAGTATTTTTCAGGCATTTGATAAGTTCAGTCATCGCTGTTTCTGTGCCAATATTACCCAAAGCCTCGACTGCGTTCCAACAAACATACTCATCATAGTCTTCTAAAGCCTTGAGTAACCCCCCAATGGCTGTTTCCGAGCCAATTTTACCCAAAGCCTCGGCTGCCTTCCCACGAAAATAGTGATTAGAGTCTTCTAAAGCCTTGAGTAACTCCGGAATGGCTGTTTCTGAGCCAATATTACCCAAAGCGAAGGCTGCTGCGTTCCTACCAGGCCAATAATCAGAGTCTTCTAAAGCCTTGAGTAACTCCGGAATGGCTGTTTCTGAGCCAATGTTACCCAAAGCGAAGGCTGCGTTCCTACGAACATCATCATCAGAGTCTTCTAAAGCCTTGAGTAATCCCGGAATGGCTGTTTCTGAGCCAATCTCAGCCAAGGCGAAGGCTGCCTCCTGAACATACCAATCAGAGTCTTCTAAAACCTTGAGTAATCCTGGAATGGCTGTTTCTGAGCCAATCTCAGCCAAGGCGAAGGCTGCGTTCCTACGAACATACTCATTAGAGTCTTCTAAAGCCTTGAGTAACCCCGGAATCGCTGTTTCTGAGCCAATATTACCCAAAGCCTCGACTGCCTTCATACGAACAGACCAATCATCAGAGTCTTCTAAAGCCTTGAGTAACCCCGCAATGGCTGTTTCTGAGCCAATATTACCCAAAGCCTCGGCTGCCTTCATACGAACAGACCAATCATCAGAGTCTTCTAAAGCCTTGAGTAACTCCGGGATGGCTGTTTCTGAGCCAATATTACCCAAAGCGAAGGCTGCGTTCCCACGAACATCCTCATAAAAGTCTTCTAAAGCCTTGAGTAATCCCGCAATGGCTGTTTCCGAGCCAATCTTACCCAAAGCGAAGGCTGCCTTCCCACGAACATACCAATCAGAGTCTTCTAAAGCCTTGAGTAACTCCGGAATCGCTGTTTCTGAGCCAATCTTACCCAAAGCCTCGGCTGCCTTCCTACGAACATACCAATCAGAGTGTTCTAAAGCCTTGAGTAACCCCGCAATGGCTGTTTCTGTGCCAATCTTAGCCAAAGCCTCGACTGCGTTCCTACGAACATACCAATCAGAGTCTTCTAAAGCCTTGAGTAACTCATTAACAACTTGATTAGACTTTGTTAATCCCAATAATTCCACCTTAAACCGTTTCGGTACATCCAACCGCAGCACTAATTCCACTGTCTGCTTTTGAAACTTAAAGTTGACTTCTCCTGCTAACCTCGCTCCTAATTGTAAATCAATCTCTAACCCTAACTTAACCACCCGTTTTGCTTCGGTTTCATTATCCAATAACCCCAACAGCAACGCCATAGGTTCCGTCCATTTGAGATAATTCAAATAGTCCCACTTTAACTGCTCATCACTGAGATGGCGTAGTTTTTTCTGTAATTCCTCAGCCGTGTAGTATTCTTGAATCAGTTGATGGCGAAAAGCAATTTTATCATTACCTTCTAGGTGAATTAGATGATATTTCAATAAATCCTCTAACCACTGCTTACCGTAATATTCGGGAAATCCTTTATTTTTGATAAATTTCGTTAATTCTTCCTCTGCTTCTGTTCGGGAAATAGCCACCTGAATCTCAGTTTTTGACTCCCCTTGTGTCATTTTCCAAGCTAACACTTGCAGCAATTCTCGCCACCAATCCCGCGATTCTTGGTAAGTAGGAACATCTGCTTTTAATTTCTTGTTATAAATTCCTGTAAAAATCTGGAAAACTAAGCCTAAATTAGCAGGAATTTTGTTCTCATTATCATCAAAAACTGAACAAAGCATCCACAAAAGTAGGGGAGTTTCTCCCAATTCCTTGAGACGATTTCCCAACTGTTTAAGCATTTCTTCGCCTTTTTCGGGCAAATAGGCCTTGACAAAATCCCGCATCTGTGGTTCGCTCAGGGGAAGCATTTCCAGCTTTTTTTCAATATCTAAGTCGTCGCTGCCTAAATCCCTTGTTGTGAAAATCATCGGGATTTCTGCATACTGCTGACAAAAGTTTTTTAATTTCTGTCGTGCAGGATCTGAGGGCAATTCATTGATACCATCAAATAATAATAGTGGGATGAAATTCTGATTTTCTAACAGCCAACTTTCTAGGGTATTACTATTAATAATTAATTTATGGCGTTTCAGGAATTGTAAAATTAAATCAAGAATTGAGGTTTCATACAAGCGTAATTCGATGAGAATGGGAATTTGAATGATTTTAGCCTGATTTTGTTGATTTGGGCGCAAGCTTTGCGCTTCTTCTAATAACAATCTGGCTAAAGCGGTCGATTTTCCTGAACCCGGACGACCTTTTAAAAGAACGTGATTAGCCGCATACTTGCGTAAACCTTCTAAAACTGTGAATCTTTCGGTTTTTTCTGGTCTTTCTTGTCGGTTTTGTGGTTCTTTTTCAATCGTCTGTACCCACAAATCCCTTAGCAAAGGTGCAGTTTTCGACGGGCGTGTTTTTCCCTCTACGTCGGTGAGGGTGTAAAATGTCTCCCATTGGGCGTACTTTTCCGAGATAGATTCGAGATAGGAAGTCCAGTCAATCATTGATGCTGTCTGTTAGTTCGAGAAGGAACCCCGATTAAACTCTCTAATATTTTTAATTGTAGGCTAAGAAGATTTGTTCATGACTTAAGTAGCTGGTTATAATTAAATTAAAAATGGATTTTAGGTTCGATCCCCCCTGCCCCCCTTGATAAGGGGGGCATCTGATAACTTTTAACGCCTACCTACTTACAAGATAGAATCGGAGTTTCTGCATCCCTCTCCTGTCAGACAGGGAAAACCCCATCCGAATATAAACACTCACGCTGCTGTCGTACCTTGTTCCAAGCACTTTAGCGTATATCTGGCACGAGTTTTAAGAATTGTTAATTGATCTGTTTTTGCCAACAACTCATCTAACTCAGCTACTTCATCAGCGCAGAGTAAAGATTCTGCATTTCTCGTCACTAAATCATCTAAACGGGTTTGCTCTACTAGGGACAATTGACAACTTGCCAGCGCTTTTAATTCATCCACACTCAAACCAATCAAACAATCTTCATCGAGTCCTAATGAATTGGCAAATCGAGAATAGGTGTTCCAGTCTAATAAAACCCCAACTCGTTCCCCTTGCTCATTTGTTAAGTATTCTACCGGCTTGGACATATTAGAAACACTCACAATACAATATAATCCTATTTTAGTAATTAATTCCAGAAAATGCCATCGATCGCCGATAAGGTTATCTTATTTTTGTTTTCCTAATTGTTGGGCTTTATAAAAAGTTTCTAAACTGTGACTATCCCCGACAAAACGCCAGTGCCAGGGTTCATAATTAATACCCTGGGGATTATTTTCGGGGAAAGATAACTCGAAACTATACTGGGCAGCGTTATTTTGCAACCAACGAAAAGCGGCAGTATTAGCAAAACTGCTACTTAAATTTGTGGCGGGAGCGCGACCATCGCCAATATCGATCGCATAACCGGTATGATGTTCGCTGTAACCCGGAGGTGCGCTCACTTCTGCTCGTTTGCGGGTTTGCTGATTGCGTTGTTTTTTAACTTCAAAAAAGAGCTTTTCTTGGGTTGCTTTCGATCGAAATGCGGAAATCGGCATTAAAATCACCCCCGACCTTCTCGCGTCACTCTGCATCTGGATAAAAGCTTTGGCTGCTGCCTTCCTTAAACGCATACCACCATCCCCAGTAATGGGGGCTAATTCCGTCTCCGGAGCCTCTTGATAGGGTAAATGACCTAGAATGTTCTCAATGGGGCTAGGAGTGGCTTTAATGGGGGGGGAGGGGTTAATAACCGGTTTTTTTACGGTAGCAGGGGGACGATTCAAGACTGCTATGGCAATTAGGCCGGTTCCCACCAGAGCAAGTAAACCGCTTGCGATCGCTATTAGACCATTAGGATTAGTAGTTTTTCTGTACTGGCTGTCCCGCAAAGCTTCGGGAATATCATCGATCGGTTTCACGGTTTACTTACCCTCCTGCACCATAATTACATTATTCCCCGGCCACTCCATCTTGACGAGCAGCGTGTTGAACGGCGGCGGCCACAGCCGTAACTACACGACCATCAAAAACCGAGGGAATAATATTCTCTCGATTGAGATTAGCAGGAGTGATCAGAGAAGCGATCGCTTTGGCCGCTTCCAGATACATATTATCGGTGATTGCCCTAGCGCGACAGTCCAGGGCCCCGCGAAATAATCCGGGGAAAGCGAGAACATTGTTAATCTGATTGGGATAATCGCTGCGTCCAGTAGCCACCACGGCCACCAAATCATTGATTAATTCCGGTTGAATTTCGGGAATCGGATTAGCCATGGCAAACACGATCGCATTTTTAGCCATTCCCTTGACCATTTCGGGAGTCAACACCCCCGGTACGCTCACCCCCAGGAAGACATCAGCGCCTTTGAGAGCATCCCCTAGCTTACCACTGGCAGCCACGGCCCAAGCTTGTTTTTCTGGGGTTAAATCGTCCCGGTTTTGGGAGAGGATACCAAGGGAATCACAGAGGATTATATCTGTGGCTCCTGCGGTTTTAAAGAGAGTAGCGATGGCGATTCCGGCCGCACCTGCACCATTAATGACGATTTTGGCTGTATCAAGCGATTTTTTGACAAATTTGAGGGCATTAATCAGGGCAGCCAGGGAAACGATCGCTGTACCGTGTTGATCATCGTGGAAAACGGGAATATTTAATTCCGCTCGCAGACGTTTCTCGATTTCAAAACAGCGGGGAGCGCCGATATCCTCTAGGTTAATACCCCCAAAAACCGGAGCGATTCTTTTGACGGTTGCGATGATTTCTTCGGGGTCCTGGGTGGCTAAACAGATGGGAAAAGCATCAATTCCGGCGAATTCCTTGAATAACATCGCTTTCCCTTCCATGACTGGCAAGGCAGCCTCTGGCCCGAGATTTCCTAATCCTAATACCGCGCTACCATCGGTCACTACAGCGACGGTGTTGCCCTTGATGGTCAATGAGTACACCAGTTCGGGTTGGTGAGCGATAGCGGTGCAGATGCGACCAACTCCGGGGGTGTAGGCCATGGCCAGGTCATCTTGGGAGGTGAGGGGAATACGACTCTCAATGGAGATTTTACCCCGACGATGGAGATCGAAGGTGCGATCGGAAACTTTGAGCAGTTTAACATCCGGTAGAGCTTTAACCGCGGCGATAATCTGTTCCGCTTGGTCGGTACTAGCGGCATCAACCATAATCTCGCGGGTGCTAATCTTTAAATTGCGTTCGATTAGAGAAATTTGCCCTAAATTCCCCCCCACATCGGCGATCGCATTGAGGACAGAAGCGAAGGTTCCCGCTTGATTGGGGATTTCTATCTTGAGACTTAAACTATAGCTAGGATTGGGCGTTAAATGAACCATGCTGAAGGCTTCCAATACTGATAAATATTGATTATCTTCTATCTGTGAGAGACTTTGGTATCTAATCGTGCAGTTTCTTTAGCTATTATGATATCTGTGGTCATAATACCAGTGGAGCGGGGTGTGGGGTGTGGGGAGATGGCAAATTAGGTTAGACTTCATCTTAATGAGAAAGACTGTAAATATGACTAGAGAATTATATCCAGCGATCGATCCCTATTGTACTGGTTACTTAAAAGTATCGGCTCTCCACACAATTTATTATGAAGAAGTGGGCAATCCCCAGGGTAAACCGGTAGTATTTCTCCATGGCGGGCCCGGAGGTGGTATTGAAGGGATTTATCGTCAGTATTTCGATCCGCAGAAATGGAGAATTGTCCTTTTTGATCAACGGGGTTGCGGTAAAAGTACCCCTCACGCTGAGTTAAAAGAAAATAACACTTGGCTGTTAGTGGCAGATATCGAAAAACTACGAGAATTATTAAAAATCGAGCGCTGGGTAGTTTTTGGCGGTAGTTGGGGAAGTACCCTATCTTTAGCCTACAGTCAAACCCATCCCGAACGCTGTTTAGGCTTAATTTTGCGCGGAATTTTTCTACTGCGAGAAAAAGAATTAAAATGGTTTTATCAAGAGGGAACCAGTTATATTTTTCCCGATATTTGGCAGAATTATTTAGCACCTATTCCCCCAGAAGAAAGGGGTGATTTGCTCGCCGCTTATTATCGGCGCCTGACTAGCGATAACCCCCAAATCCGTCTAGAAGCTGCCAAAGCTTGGTCAATTTGGGAGGGAAGTACCAGCAAATTAATTCCTGCGGACAATTTAATCGAGAGATTCGGTCAGGATAATTTTGCCGAAGCTTTTGCACGCATTGAATGCCATTATTTTGTCAATAAGGGTTTTTTAGAAACGGATAACCAACTGATCGAAAATGTTGATAAAATTCGTCATATTCCTGCGGTTATCGTGCAAGGACGTTATGACATTGTTTGTCCGATGATTTCTGCTTGGGAATTACATCAAGCTTGGCCGGAAGCGGAATTGATCATTGTTCCCGATGCGGGACATTCGATGACAGAAGTGGGAATTCGTAGTGCTTTAATTGAGGCTACCAATAAATTTGCTCATTTATAGATAAGCTAATCATGGTGATTATTTTGCCAAATTTGTTCGTAGGCTTTTTCCATATCTATGGTAAATTGTTTGGCATTCCAGAGGGGAGATGTATGACGAGATTGACGTAATTGATAACGGACTTCTTCCCTTAAATTTTCATCTAATCCTAACTTAATTCCCCACTGCACATATTCCTCATCACTCCAAGCTATACCCTGACTAATGCCGGCATTTTTCATAAAAGTATAGCTATTGCGGGCTGCAAATTGTTCACCAACCCTAGTGACTAAAGGAATCCCCATCCAGAGGGTTTCTAGGGTTGTGGTAGCACCACTATAGGGATAGGTATCGAGAACTATATCAGCAATTCCTAGATTAGCGCGATGGGTTTCCTCATTGAAATCATTGGGCAAAAATCTTAATCTATCTTGACTAATTCCCAATTCGTCAGCACTTTTGAGAAATAATTCTCGAATAGTTTCTTTGTCGGCAAAACCTTTGATTAAAAGATAGCTATTAGGAACCTGTTGAAGAATCTGCAATTGCAGATAAATCATGTTTAAGGTGCGTTTTAATCCCGATTGCACGGTCAGATAAATAATAGCATCATCGGGAATATTTAAATCAGTTCTTCTCCTAGTGGGAACACCCACTTCAAAACCATCCACGGATAAATAAGAGTTAGGAAGTCGGATGATTTTTTCTGAATAAATTTCTTCAGCATTTTCGGGTAAAACGTAGTTATCGGCAATAAAATAATCAATCGCAGGGATTCCCGACGCATCTAATCCTAACCAAGTTACCTGTATCGGTGCGGGTTTTAAGGCCATTACTAGATAAGTTGTATTATTGGTTAAGCTATCAATATCCACTAAAATATCTAAGTTATCTTGACGAATTTGGGCAGTTATTTGTTCAATTTTTGCTGGCAAGTTATAGCTATAATCTGAGTTATTTATAAACCATTTTTCAGTAATTTCGTCCGCTGCTTGGTTGACAAAATAGGTGTAAATTTCAAATTTATCTCGATTATGATAGTGAAATAACCAGCGACTTAACCAACCCACAGAATGACGACGGAGAGTATGGGCAATATAACCAATTTTTATTTTTCTTGCTGGAGATTTTGGAGAAGAAACAGGAGCAATATAGTTATAGCGGGTTCTTACATCTGCTTGAAAAATTTCCGCTAGTTTACTTTGTAAATAGCGATTGATTTTC
Source organism: Microcystis sp. LE19-131.1A (assembly GCF_027532015.1). Lineage (NCBI taxonomy): Bacteria > Bacillati > Cyanobacteriota > Cyanophyceae > Chroococcales > Microcystaceae > Microcystis > Microcystis sp. LE19-131.1A. The sequence goes on from NZ_JAPZSS010000109.1 coordinate 10,017, forward strand.
GGATTATCTTGATAGTAGGGAAGACAGATAGTAACTCCTAAAATAGAGTCAATAATAAAAGGACGTGCATTAAATTGTTTAGCATTAATTTGTCCCTCGATTAGTTGTATTAATTCATCAATAAATTTAGGTAAATTTCCCCAGTCTCCTTTAGCTTGTAAAATACCAATCACTAGAGAAATTCCCAAGAGCTTTTCAGTGGTTGTCTGGCAACTTTTATAAAAATTATCAGCAATTTCTAGAGATTTTTTATAGTCAACAGTGGTGGTTTTATAAAGATTAAACAAACTATTTTGTAGGTATAAATCCTCTGGGAGAAAGCGCAAACAAAGCTCTACCAAATTAATAGCAAATACACTTTGCTTTTGTTGATAAGCATAATTGACAATTGCTGATATAACTTTGGTTGCAATTATTTCTGGATTATTGATATGTAAGGCTGCTAATTCTAAAAAGTGGATGGTATCAGTACAGGGGTAGATTAAAACTTTTTCCGTCACTCGCAGCAGTAAATCAAGATTAATTGCTGCTGTAGCTGTATTCTCTAACAGTTCAAATACACACCAATCATTGCACTTTTCCATCGCAAAAAATTGGAATTGTATTTCTAATTCCATCAGATGCAGGAGATTATTTAAAAAACTAGGATTAAGGTTTTGTAGATGCAATCGAATTAGATAGCTCGTCTCTAGTCTTTGGGAATTTTCTTGTCTGGTTGCCTCTGCATCTAAGATTTGAGTTAAAGTTTCTATCCACCCCGATAATTCTGATTCAGCTGCTTGACTCAACACCAGTAACCAAGTAGCTTGTGCGTCTTCTTCTCTATCTTGTAAAAGATAGGATAATCCTAGATACCAATAATGACTAATTTCTAGGGTTTCTCTTTCTATCAGTTCTTCGTAAAACTGACTAACAATATCGTATTGATTGTTTTCTAAAGCGGTTTTAACTTCGTTTTGCCAAGACATGATTTAATTCTCCCTGATTAACTTTCACAATAGATTTGCCACATTTGACGATAGGCATTTTCCACATTTTTAGTAAACTGACGTGCATTCCAAATCGGTGAAGTTTTTCTAGATTCATCTAATTTAGCGATAACTTTGCGTCTCAGGTTTTCATCCTTACCTAACTTAATCCCCCAGTCGATATACTCCTCATCACTCCAAGCGATACCCTCACTAATTCCCGCATTAACCATTAAAGTATAACTATTTCTCGATGACCATTGTTGACCAACTTTTGTAACTAAAGGAATCCCCATCCACAGCACATCTAAAGTCGTCATTCCTCCCGTAAAGGGATAGGTATCTAAAACCACATCAGCTATCCTTAAATTTGCTCGATAAATTCCTGTGGGATAGAGGGGTAAGATTTTTAATCTCTCATAATTAATTCCTTCTTCCTCGGCAATTTTGAAAAATAATTTTTCCACTGATTTAGCATCACTTAACCCTTGAATACTCAAATAACTATTAGGAACTGCCTTTAAAACTTGTAGCTGAAGTCGAATAATTTCAGGGTTACGTTTAACCCCCGTTTGTACGGTTAAGTAATTAATTGCATCCTCTGGAATCCCTAAATCATCCCTTCGGAGAGAGGGGTAAGCAACCTCGACACCATCCACACAAATATAGGAATTAGGTAAGCGCCAAATTTTTTCTTGGTAATATTCCTGTGCATCTGCTGGTAAAACGTAATTATCAGCAAGATAGTAATCAATTGCGGGAATTCCTGACGCATCAAAACCTAACCAAGTCACTTGTATTGGTGCGGGTTTAAGTGCCATAACTTGGCAAGTTGCGTTATTAGTGATACTGTCTAAATCTACCAAAACATCAATGTTATCTTGACTAATTTTTTCAGCAATCATTTGAGGATTAATCGGTAAGTGATAGCAAGCATTTACCTGATTTTTAAAATCATTTTGAGTGATCATATCTTCTTTTTGAGATACTAGGTATAAAGAGACATGAAACTCATTATAGTCATGATACTTCATTAACCATCTAGAGATTAATCCGATAGAATGATTATATAAAGTATGGGCAATATAGCCAATTTTCAGAACTTTATTGGTATCCTTAATAGTCGATTTTCGCAAAGAATGACAGTTAGAATTATTGCGAACATATTCCTGAAAAAGTTGACCAACACAATTACTAATATAACGGTTTTTCCTTGGGTTATCTTCTAGGTAAACTAGAGGGGATAAAATTGTTAGGTATGGTGCATCCAATAATCTGGGACATTCTTGATTAGTGATACTTTTTTGCAAGGATTCTGTATATTTTTCAGTATCTGCCTTAATATCGACCCAATCACCACTAAATAATTTGACATAAAGAGCAATATAATCAGCTACAACTTGAGAAGGAAACCCTTGACAACTTGTTTTTAATTGATTAGCTACTTGGATAGCAGCAGCAAAATCTCGATTATCAAAATAACATTGATAAAGTGCAGCTAACAGATAAATTTGCTCTGGTTCTACTGCTAAACAAGTATTAATAATATCAATAGCCAATGGTTTATTATTAATGGCTAGAGAAGGTACTTTAGCTTCTACTATTTTGATAAAAGTTTGTCGCTGATAGTTAGATTGAAATATTGACTCTAAGTAAGGGACGGTTTCTGGTATCTGAGAATCGATAAATTTTTCTAAAACTTCTGCTAATAAACTTAACTCTAGACTCTGGAAATTATTTGTTTTTAACACATCAACAAATAACCAAGCTTGTAACTGCTCCTGCTCGAAATAATTCAAATTAATTGCTAATAAAATAAACCGCAGTAAATTATCAACATTATCGGGAATAATCTCGCGAATATGTCCTCGAATTAACCAACTGGTTTCTAAATTGCCTAACTCTAATTGTCTGCGTGCTTCCCCATCCAAAATATTGACTAAATCTACTGTCCACAGCATCACCTCCTGTTCATCTCCTTGAGTGAAGACAAATAACCAAGTAGCTTGTGCTTCTTCTTCCCGAGCTTCCAAAAGATAGGCTAATCCTAAATACCAATAATGACTAATTTCTAAGGGTTCTCTTTCTATCAGTTCTTCGTAAAACTGACTAACTTGCCAGAAATCCCCTTGCATAATTGCAGGTTCAACTTGGAAATGCCAAGACATAAGTATTTATCGTTAAGTGTCTCTACTAGCGTACCCAAATAGAAGCAAAATTTTTCTATATAAGTAAAATTTATCAGTTTCTCAGGGGTTGGGTTTTGGGGTGGTCACTGCGTGTGCGTTGCGGGGGGTGTTGGGGTTTTAGTTGAAATTCCCCATTCCCTCACCTCTCCATTCCCCACCTGCCACTCTCCACCCAGTTTCAACGAGTCCTAGCTTACCATCAACGTCAGCCAAGAGTAAATCCCGATGAAAAAGTTTTCACCCCCACAGATGAAAGAGGTTTCCTTCCCTACACCCCACACCCTCTTTCAAGTCAGTTTTTTGAAAGCTTTTCTAAATAAACCAATAAATCGGCCATAGCTTGAGGATCGGGCTGAAATTTGGGCATTGGCGGGGTTTTACCACTAATTACCTGTTCAATCAGACTAATTCTCGATTTGCGATGGGAAACCTCCTCTAAACTTGGTCCGACGATGCCATCAGCAAACTGACCGTGACAAGCAGCACAGTTAATTTGAAAGATTTCGTAACCGCGACTCACATTACCTTGTCGGGATAACACCTCCTTAATGTAGGGATCCGACATCTTAGCCAGATGAAAAGCGATTAAAAAGGTGCTAATCAGCAACAAACCCACGATTATAACCATTAAGAATCGATAAAGCCCGAATTTTGGTTTAACTAACTGACTATTCACGAAGGCCGCCAAAGGAAAGATGAGTTTCTCTTTACATTTTGCAACTTTTTGCCCGAAAATTCCACCGCCGCTGCTAGAGATAGGCAAATGGAGAATAATATAAGACAAAACTGCATCTTTTTCTAACCCTCTAGCAATGAACCTATTAACCAGACTGGAAGATTGGCCCTATATTATCCTACCTATCACCATCGTCCTCAGTTTCCTGCTATTGGGATGGCTCGTAGAAAAGCGCGTTGTCAGTCAACTTTTATCGATTGCCAGAGAAAAAAACCTGCGTTTCTCGGAAGGGGTTTTACGTTCCCTTCGTGGATTAAGCATACTTTGGTTCGGACTTTTGGGTTTAAATATTGCCCTCTCCCTTCCCAATCTTCCCCTCTTTCCCTACCTGATTCTCCTGAGCCAAAAATTGCTGCTAGTGGCTTTTTTAGCTTCGGCTACTTGGGCTATTGCTCAATTATCCGTGGAAATATTACGATTTTATACCACGGGAGATGATGGCATTTCTTCCCTAACTTCCCTATTTGAATTTCTCGCCAAAGTTCTGATTTTTAGCTGCGGTTTTTTGCTGATTTTAAGCTCGATTGGCATTTCGATAACTCCGATGCTTACTGCCTTTGGTATTGGGGGTGTTTCCCTCGGTTTAGCTCTCCAAAATACCCTAGCTAATTTAATGTCAGGGATTAATATTATCACTTCTAAAAAAGTTAGACCGGGAGATTATATTGAACTGAAAACGGGAGAAGCTGGTTATGTGCGAGATGTGGATTTAAGATGCACAGTCATCGAAGAAATTACCAATAATATTTTGGTCATTCCCAATGCTCAGATCATTTCTTCTAGTTTCCGTAACTATAGTTTACCAGATCACTCCCTACTGATTCCCGTGGAAGTGGGCATTAGTTACGATAGTGACTTAGAAAAAGTCGAAAAAGTTACCCTAGAAGTCATGCAAGAAATCGCTCAGTTATTGCAACCTCACCTCGGTAACTATCAACCCTTGATCCTTTATGGTAAACTCGATTACTATAGCATTGTGCTAACAGTTTATCTCAAGGTGGTAGAAGAAGAGTTTTTTCAACATCTCACCATTAAACACGAATTTATTAAACTCCTACACCGACGCTATCAGCAAGAAGGAATTAAAATTCCCTATCCAATTCTTTTTCCCTATCCCCCCAGTAATCCCCCTAGTTAACCTCAATTCGCTATCGCAACAAACAATTTAAATGCGCGGACAACTTACAACTGGTAATTCTCCTCAAAAAACTTACGAGTCATCGGTTGGGCAACTTCAATACCGTGGCCTTCTCCTAATAATTCTAGGGGTTTTCCTTCCACTTGAATCCAGACTTTGGCATTGGGATCCTCGGTAGTAGTAGTATAGATGATTTGTGCCAAACGACCGATTAACATATCAGGGCCATCATCATTGCCAAACTCGCGCGAGAGATTAATCTTAATTCCGGTTTTATCTACTTTTAAATCAAGTAATTTAGTCCCGGAAGGAATAGTAGTCATATCCTGAGGATTACTTGGACCAGCTAATAGAATCTTCAATACTGCTATTAACTCTCGGTCGTCACTATCTGCTTTTTGAACGGTAATTTCTTGGCTGACTAATTGATTACCCGTATCGGTCACTTTTAACCAATAAACCTGTCGAGTTTCCCTAACAGGAATAGCTGCAGGAGTTACTGTCGGACTTGTCTTCACCGGACCCGGAGAAACCGGTTCAAAAATTGGCGATTGACTTATCGGTACCGGACTGGGAGATTCAATCGGGTTTTCGCTGGTTTTCTGGGGGGAAGATAGGTGATGGACGGCAAACCAAGCAGTGGCCCCACCAGCAGTAAATAAAGCGAGGCCGATACCAATTATCCAAGGTAAAGAGATTTTATCACTAGAGCGAGAACTAGGCATAATTCAGTTATCAGTTATTAGTTATCAGTTATCAGTTATCAGTTATCAGTCGAACGCTTTTATTCTCCCCACTTCCCACTTCCCATCTCATCTTTTCCGACCGTTAAATTTAATTGGGGTTCCCCGATCGAGGTTCAATTCTGCCAAAAGCCGCTATACTTAGCTTATCATCGTCAATCTGTAATTGGAGAAGGCGGGCGATAATTCCTTGTTTCTCGAAGTTTTTTAAATCTAACTGGGTGGATATACCCTCGGCAAACCCCTTGAGAAGGCGCGAGGAGATGCGACGACCATTAAGAGTGGCTGTGGGGTCAATAAGCTCTATTTTTCGCCCCTGCACTAGCTTAAATCCCACTTCTAAGCTCAGATTGAGGGTGGCTGCTGGTTCGTCCGGCCTTTGGGTCTCTAGCTGCAGGCTGAGAGCGACTCGATTATTATTAAGAAAGTTAAAATTTGCTTGACTAAGTTGATATTTTGTGCTACCAAATTCTTCCCTAGAGGGAATCAGATTATTAATCAGGGTCTGAATTTGTTCTTTGACCGCTGCCGATTGTAAAGCTTGATTAACATTAGTTTCCGTGAGGACAAGATGCAATGCTCCCGCAGCCGGTCGGCGCAGTGCGGCGGCTAAACTGCTGTTTTTTTGCTGTAATCGCCGCAAATCGAGGCTAATTGGCTCAGTTTCTAGCTCGATCTTCTCAATGCGAACACCAGCAAGGGGATAAATTCCCCGTGCAGAAATGCGAACTCGATCGATTTTGCCTTGCAGAACCTGATAATTGGGAGTATTATCGACCCTCACGGCCAATTGTTCCACTTTTTGGACTTGGGAGCGAAGGGTATGGGCTAAAACCGTATCAATAATTGCCCCTGCGGGAGTTAACAGGGTCAAAACACTAGCGAGAGTGATTGTTAGCCATTCCATCGCTCAATTACACCCATCCAGCTAAATTTTGCCAAGCATTAGTGAAAAGCTGACTTAACCAACGTCGTTGCACTTGATCTAAAATCGGGTCTTCTGCGAGAATTTCTTCAGTCAGATCATCGAGGGATTGACCCTGAGCGTGGGCCATTCTAATAATTCCCGCAATCACGGCAGCGATCATCTCCTCATCGACGGGACGCTGTCGGAGGGCGGCAATTTCTTCGGGGGTGTTCGGGATGGGATAATTCATAATCAGATGGGGTAGGCTGTGTATTAATCTAGGTATGTAAAGTTTTTTAAACTTTTTTCAGAAAACTTTCTGTGTAGTCTAGCGTAATCAGACGATTTTTGGGTTTAACAGCTAAATCAAGATGAGAGAAATACTTTACAGAGAAATTCCGACTCCTGACTCGATCGCCGTTTGTCACTGGTTACAATCCGATTGGCAACCCAGAAGCGGTGTCAAGACAAATACACCTAACGGGGTGAGATTGCGCTTATCGGAGGCGATCGAATTGTCGATTTTTGTCTGGACGCTGCAACGGACTACTTATTTAAAAGTTTTCCGCTGGGGTGAGCGATCGCATGATCAAGAAACATCCCTGACTCGGCAGCTCGATCGAGCTTTACAAAAGCGTTTTCCGCCGCAGTATAACACGATACCAAATATCGATCAAAAAAATCACTCAATTTTTACAGCTTTAGAAGCGGACTATCCCCTAACGGTTCACTACTTCCGCAAAATGCCCCAAGGAGAGGCGGATTTAGAACGTTTGTATTGGTGGGAAAAACGTTGGCGCGACAGTGCCAAAAATCCCCAACAACCGCAGCCGGTAATTTTCTCTAGCAGTGAGGAAAATGATCATCCCATCACCTACGACTTAATTTATATTGGTGGTGCCTTGGGGGCAATTCATGCGGCACAGATGGCCAAATTAGGTTATCGAGTCCTCCTAGTAGAAAGACTGCCTTTCGGACGGATGAATCGGGAATGGAATATCTCTCGATCGGAGTTTCAAAGTTTAATTAATTTAGGTCTATTTACGGCCGAAGAATTCGAGAAATTAATCTTCCAAGAATACATCGATGGCTTTAATAAGTTTTTTGATGGCAATAATCCCCCCCATCTGAAGGCGGAGATTCTCCATACTCCCACGGTTTTAAATATCGCCATTAATTCCGATCAATTGCTGCAATCCTGCGGTAAAAAATTACAGGATCATGGCGGTAAAATTCTCGATCAAACCGAATTTATCAAAGCTGATATTACCGCTAATAGTGTTACTGTCACCCTTAATCATGGTGGGGAAATTCAACAGATAAAAGGCCGTTTATTGATTGATGCTATGGGTTCCGCCTCTCCCATCGCTTGGCAATTAAACGGAGTGCGTGCCTTTGATAGTGTCTGTCCGACGGTGGGGGCAGTAGTAGAAGGATTCGATCCGGTGGTGTGGGATTCTCACTATGGCGATGTCTTAAATTCCCATGGCGATATTTCTAAAGGCAGACAACTAATTTGGGAATTATTTCCAGGGGAAGGAAAAGAATTAACCTTTTATCTATTTCACTATCATCAAGTCCATCCCGATAACCCCGGTTCTCTGTTAGAAATGTACGAAGATTTCTTTACTATTCTGCCCGAATATCGACAGTGTGATCCAGAAAAATTAACCTGGAAAAAACCCACCTTTGGTTATATACCGGGGCATTTTAGCACAGGGAAAAAAGATCGAATTGTCTCCTTTAATCGCATTTTAGCCATCGGTGATGCCGCCTCCCTGCAATCACCGTTAATCTTTACTGGATTCGGTTCTTTGGTGCGTAATTTAGAGCGCTTAACCCATCTTTTGGATATGGCCTTGAAACACGATTTACTAACAGCTAAAGACCTAGAAAATGTGCGAGCTTATCAAAGTAATGTGGCGGTAACTTGGTTATTTTCTAAAGGAATGATGGTTCCCACGGGAAAAACTTTACCACCCCAAAGAATTAACGCCATGTTAAACACATTTTTCGGTTTATTGTCCGACGAACCGCCGGAGGTTTCTGAAACCTTTATTAAGGATAAAACCGATTGGTTAACCTTTAGCCGTTTAGCAATTAAAGCGGCCAGAAAAAACCCAGCTTTACTGTTATGGATAGCAGAAATGGCCGGCAGTCAGGATTTAATACGTTGGTTGGGTTCCTATCTCGATTTTAGCCTTGATGGAGTCAAAAATCTGTTTTTTGGTTCCTGGTTTCCCCAATGGTTAAAAAACTCCCAAAGCTGGCTAGAAAAAGACAATCCCCGCCTCTGGTTAAAGTTATTGAGTTTTAATTATGGCTTAAGAAATTAGAGAATATTTATCAATTGACGCTCCCATCACCCTAGGCACGTTAGAAGTCAAGGTAGATGAATTGTTTAAGAAGTTAACTCCCCCAGAGGGTTGCTTCTCTAACAGGATTTCCCCTAATCCTTACTGAATACAATTTAATTTGGTTTCATTAATATCTTGGCGAATAAATTTCTCAGTTCTAGAAAAAACCGGGTTAAACCAGCGAAAAATTATTCCTACCGGCAGTTGATCCGGTGGCGAGATTTTCGAGACATTTTCGATGACAGGAGAAGATATGACGATGGTTACTTTCGCCATGGCACGGGTGAAGCAAGATTTAGATCAGCAATTAAAAAAAGGAGACCTATCCGAGAATATCTCGACCGAACGTATTTATGCAACCCTAGAGAAAGCGATCGAGGCGTTTCATCATCGTAACTCACCCCCATCATCCGAGCCTCAATATTGACACTTTCACCGCTCATTCCTAGACAATCTAGGGGTAAATTCTCGGTTGACAGACTTAAACTAATACTACCAAATCATTACCCAAAAAAATAAACAGAAAACTTCCTACAGAACTGGGGCAAGGGGAAAATTTTCACCTTTAACCCGGAATAGTTCCCCCTTTTCCCGACAAAAGAGCGAGATTTTAGCCCCTGGCTGAAGGCTGACCATTAGATAAAATTTTGTTAAGATTATCCCGCCAGCAATTTTTGAGCAAGATATAATCGAAACAGTAGAGCTGCCATTGGGCTAAAAGTGAAGCAAATTTAAGAGATAGCCATTTCAGAAAAAAATCTATCATTGATGAGGTTGATCTTTCCCAGATAAGAAACGAGTGAAGATTAATTGTTGAACCGAGCATCAGAAGCTATCTCTAAAGGGGGAAATGTTAGAAAGTTATCCCAGAAGGGGAACCATCACTATTGACTTATCTATTTCCTATTGCTTGTATTCATTTAGTCATCTAACAGCAAGGGATGTAATCTCATTCAGGGGAAAAAGTCGCTATGAACCACCAAATAGAAACCCCGATCCGCTCACCCTCTCAAGCTCGATTCCGTTCACGGGAAGAACGCATCCAGATCGGTAAATCCCTGCGGGAGCGATTGCCGCGTTCTGACCACGCTATCTGGCAACCCCCCGCAGCTGGTCGAGAGCCGATCGAAATCATCGAAGCATCAAATCGGGGGCGATTACAGGAATTGATTCCCATCCGCTACGGACGAATGTTGCGGAGTCCCTTTACCTTCTTGCGCGGTTCCGCTGCCTTGATGGCCTACGATCTGGCCACCACTCCCAAAACCGACATTATCGTGCAGGCCTGCGGGGATTGCCACCTGTTGAACTTCGGATTTTTTGGCACCCCCGAACGCAATTTAGTCTTCGATATTAACGATTTCGACGAAACCCTGCCCGCGCCTTGGGAATGGGATCTCAAGCGTCTCGTGGTCAGTTTTGTCATCGCCGGCAGGGATAGCGATCTATCCGAGCGAGAATCGAAGGCAGCGGCGATCAATTGCGCTCGTTCCTATCGAGAACACCTGCGGGAATATTCTCGCCTCAGTCCCTTAGAGGTATGGTACACGCGCATAGGAGCAGAACAGGCGATCGAGATGGCTCCCGACGAAAAGACGCGGAAGTTGCGGGAACAGATGATGACAAAGGCCCGCGAGCGCATCATCGAACATCTCTACCCCAAGATCGTCACCCAAAGCGGGGGGCGCAATCGCTTTGTCGATCAGCCGCCTATTCTCTACCATGTCAACGAACCGGATTGGGAGACTCTCGTGCGCGAGGGTCTGGAAGATTATCGCCAATCCCTGCCGGAGGAACGCCGGGTCTTGTTCGATCGCTACCAGTTAGAGGACTTTGCCCTGAAAGTGGTGGGCATTGGCAGTGTCGGCACCAGATGTTATATCGCCCTATTGTTCTCGGAAGATAACCATCCCCTCATCCTACAAGTTAAGGAAGCCCGCCCTTCGGTTCTGGAACCCTATACCGCCAAGAGCCAGTACGAAAATCAGGGACAACGGGTAGTTACAGGCCAGAGATTGATGCAATCCTCTAGCGACATATTTTTGGGCTGGACCCGGGGAAGAGGGGGCAACGACTTCTATTTACGGCAACTGCGGGATATGAAGTTTTCCCTACCCATTGAAGGAGTATCGGCCGTCCAACTGCAACGCTACGCCGAGTTCTGCGGCTGGACCTTGGCCCGCGCCCACGCTAAATCTGGAGATGCGGCCACTATTAGTGGTTATTTGGGGAAAGGAGATCAGTTCGATCTAGCCATGGGCGAATTTGCGATCGCTTATGCCGATCAGACAGAACGAGATCACGCCGCTTTGGTGGATGCGGTGAAAACAGGACGGGTGGAGGCTTTGGTAGAAGAAGATTTATAGCATTAAGCTATCAGCCTGTTATTTCTCCTCCTATCGGAGGGAGCAGGTTCCTTGCGCCCCTACAGTAACGGATTTTGTCCACAATGTAGGGGCGAACTGCGTTCGCCCAAAAGGTACATTATCAAAGCGCAAGTCCATTAGGAGTCGGTCGGGGAAAAGGGATTTTCTCCTCTGAAAGAATAGAGATTAGGGAGCGATTTTGAGCGCATCTAGGCAAGATCAGCCCCTCGCTGCTGAAAAATTTGACTTTTGATGGTATAATTCCCCTGGAAAGTCAAAATCGGCTCTCAAAGGGTAGCTATATGGTTCCAACTTCAGATCAAGCCAATGATTTCATTCAAAAAAATGCCCTGAGCAGTGGTGTCACCAACGCTGTCATCAATGGTGTGATTGGCTGGTTTATGTTTCGAGGAAAAGATACTCTACCGCTTACTGTGGATACGATATCAGGGCATGAAAAAACGGTCTTCTCCACGGGAGTGATGACCGCTTTTATACTTTCCCTCATCTTAGGGATGATTGCCTTTTTTACCTTCCGCCAAAAAGCCAAAGATTTCCACGTCGCCTCCCCAGAACTTTTAGAGTGCCCTTTCTTCTTTTTTGGAGTCAGGACAGTCCTGTTTTATGCTCTGTTTGTCTTTGGTACAGTGGCCTTGGCTAGGCTGTTGACTTTGTTGGTTTTAAGGTAAAATTATTTCATACAATAATGTTGTCGTTAAAATCAAGCAGAGGAAAAGTAAATGCAAGAGTTTAAAAGTCCAGTTAGTAGATTAGCCCGGTTATTTCAGAAAGGTCGA
>NZ_JAPZSS010000146.1:0-6694 GCF_027532015.1 Microcystis sp. LE19-131.1A
ACTGTTGATGAAATTCGATCGCTTTTTGGTATTCTCCTAGGGAATAGTAAACATTGCCTAAATTATTGTAGGATTTCCCTTCACCCCCCCGATCACCGATTTCCCGTGTGATTGCTAAGGACTGTTGATAAAACTCGATCGCTTTTTGGTATTCTCCTAGGGAATAGTAAACATTGCCTAAATTACCGTAGGAATTCCCTTCACCCCCCCGATCACCGATTTCCCGTTTGATTGCTAAGGACTGTTGATAAAACTCGATCGCTTTTTGGTATTCTCCTAGGGATTTGTAAACATTGCCTAAATTATTGTAGGAAGACGCTTCACCCCCCCGATCACCGATTTCCCGTGTGATTGCTAAGGACTGTTGATGAAATTCGATCGCTTTTTGGTATTCTCCTAGGGAATAGTAAACATTGCCTAAATTATTGTAGGATTTCCCTTCACCCCCCCGATCACCGATTTCCCGTGTGATTGCTAAGGACTGTTGATGAAACTCGATCGCTTTTTGGTATTCTCCTAGGGAATAGTAAATACCTGCTAATGAGTTGAGACTCGCAACTAAATCAAGTTCTAGATTTAACTCTTTTTGTAAATCGATCGCTTTTTGATAATACTCGATCGCAAGCTGTTGTTCCTGACGATAATCTGACAATGGAGATCGATATAATAAACGAAGGTTATAAATTTTAGCTAAACTGGCATATAAACTGGCTAATCTTGGCTCTTTTTTGCCTTTATTTACCTCGATTTGCTCGATTAGTTCTAACAAGTCTTCCTTAGAGATTGAAGGAATATCTTTATCTATAGTAATTTCGTCAAAAGATTGTAAAATCGGTAAAAATTCCTGACAAGGTAAAAAGTTACTTGGAGGAGAAATAAAGCGAAAAACTCCTTTTCTCCAACTCCAAAAATCGGGGGCTTTTTTGCGTAAATTTACTTCCACTGTGCTTGTTACCCAAAGAACAATGGAATAGGGAAATTCTCGCAATCCTTCCCTTGTCCATTGCAGATAACCAAAAAATTTATCTAGTTCCGATTTTTCCTGTTGCCATTCGATCGAGTGTAATTTCTCCACTCCTGTGGTTGTGATCACGGCGTTTTTGCTTTGTAATAACTCTGGTTTTCTGGAGACTAAACTAGCAATGGCTGCTCTTAAACTCGGTTCTTTTTGATCTAAATCAATCCGATAACAAGGGATTACTGGTTCTAATTCTTTGCTATAGCGATCGATGATTTGTTCTCGCAATTTCTCCTGATCACACACACAAATCAATATATTTAATCTCTCTTGATTTGCCTCTAGAGACACGATTAAACCTTCGTATTCTCTTTCATTTTGGTCGATAATTGAAGATGTTTCATTATTCATAATAAGTGGATAGCTGTTAAAAACTGTCAGATACCCCCATTAGGTAGGGTTGATTCATGAATCAACCCTACGGATCAAGGAGTGATCCGCACCCCCCTTATCAAGGGGGGATCAAGGGGGGATCCATCTTCAATTTAATTATAACTACTTACTTATCCCATTCAAATTGTTCCCCTTTTTTTCATTAATTCAACGACAATCGGATGCACGTTATACCAGAGATCGCCATTGCGGTATTCTAAAATGTATAAACCATGCAGCAGATCTAGAAAATTTTGATCCTTGAGATCCGTGGGTTTTGAGTGTTGATAAACAGTTTTAATAATTTCCTCATCTGCTTTACCTATACTTTCAGCAAAATCGAGACTAAGTTCTGTGATTGATTGTTCTAAAACAGCTTGATCAATTTTTAGGGTATTATCATCAGGATAACGACGAACTGAGCGCAAACAAACCCGACAGCAATCATTAGTAATGCGAATTAATTCTCGTAATACTCCCCCACTATAAAGACAAATTTTTTCAAGGGTATCAGGATCGATTAAAGCGGGATCGATGCGCTTAGTGATAATCTCGGTTAAAGTAGCAATAATTTGCGGATCGGGTATAGCATTAGGTGAATTAATTTCTCCCTGTTTAAAGAGTTTATATACAGGCATTTGTACGATCTGATCGTTGGTTTCTGTTTGGAGAGTTGCCTTTAAAGCTACCTCTCTTAAAGCGGCGATCGGAATAGTCATAATAATCCGAAAACCGGGCAACATAATCGCTTTAATATGGGATTGAAAAATATCCCTTACCTGTGCTAAGTCAATTTTATCAATGTCATCAACAATTACTAAGATTTTTTTCTGACTTTGGGACTCGATCGCACTAGCTATAATATTAATTTGGGCAACTAAATCGGTAATTCTCCGCTCATACTTTTGTTTGATTTCCTCGCGAATAGTAGAATTAATCTTGAGAATGCCTTTAATGTGAGCTAGTAAAGTAGAAAAGTTAAAACCTGTTTCGAGAGTGGCATCTGCTTGATTGGTTTCGGTGCGAATTTGTTCAGCAAACCATTGATAAAAGCTTTTTTTAATAGAATCTTTAATAGTTAAATTTTGGGCTTCCGCTTCTGACATCATCTGAACGGCGATCGAGAATAAAATATTAACATGATTTACGTCTGACATTTCGATCATGTCTGAGATCGAGAAGAAAACAACAAAATAGCGATCATCTAACTTTCTTTTAAATTCATAGAGTAGGGTTGACTTACCACAACCCCGATGTCCTGCTAGAATAATTTTTCCGTCTTCCGAAGGACTATCTTCGACCAATTGTTCTAATTCGTCGATAATTTCTGTGCCGTATTTGACAGCAAAACGCTGTAATTCTTTATCCGATCGCAGGGGCAAAAGTTCCAAATTGCGATAGGCTTCTCGAAAGGGTTCTAGTAAAGGACTAACCATAAGTAATTAGGGTTTGCGGCAAAAAGTTTTTCGTGGGGGTAGGGTGTGGGAATTATGAATTATGAATTATGAATTGGGTAGTTGGCTCTTCTAGGTTCTGTGTGATAAGTTTAACTTATATAGTATCGATCAATCTTTGTGTCCTTTGTGTCTTTGTGGTTCCTTCCAATCGCTCGCCAGGAAGAATGTATCTTAGAATACATTTTGCCCACCAAACCTAAGAGAGCCAAAAAATTAACTGATAACTGATAACTGATAACTGTTATTTTTCTGCTGCCCAACTGTCGGGAGTGTAGGTTTTTAATGCCAAAGCATGGATGGCTTCGGTAGCCAGTGCCGATTGTAAAGCGCCATAAACCATTTGATGCTGTTTAACGCGGGTTTTGCCAGCAAATTCGCCAGAAATAACCACCGCTTCCAAATGATCACCACCTCCCGTTAAATCCCGAACCATCACCTGTGCATCGGGGATTTGTTCTTGAATCATCGCTTCTACTTGGCGAAAGTCAACCATCTTAACTCCTCAAAACAATTAAAGATACTCTGATCCCATTGTTACCGAAAGCTCGTCAATGGGGACAAAATTTACTGCTGTGGGGGGGAGTTGTTAGGAGTTGCCGATGTGGGAGTCGGTGCGGAGATGGGTGTACTGACAAATCCCATCTCGTAGAGTTGTTGATAGCTTTTTTGTCCTAATTCACTGGTGGGGTTTTGGGATTGAATCACCTGAATTAACAAAGGAACCGCCAATTCTGGCTGATTTTGCGCCCTATGGACCAAAGCAAGCTTATAGGTGGCTTCATCCCGCATTTGTCCGGTGTTTAAAGCACTTTGACGCTGAGAATCGAATACTTTTGGGTCAATTCCTGAGAAACTATTAGCTAATTGCAGATGATAGTTAGATAGTTGGTTAAAAATCCGACGCGCTTGATTGAGTTTATCCACAGCGACATCGTATTTAGCGGCATTAATAGCAGTGTTCGCTTCTTCCACTAAACGTTGTCCCCCCTGAAGACTCAGAACACTATCGGCTTGATTTAAGGGTTTTAATTCGTTAGGATCGCTGGCAGGAGTGTTAGAGTCGGGGGTTTGTGCTTGTCCGTCAGGTGCGATCGCAATCACTAAACCGAGCGCCAGACTGAACAGATAAATTAAACTATAAGGCTGTTTTCGCTTAACCATAAAATTTCTCGACTTAATGTTCCAGATGGGAACGGCTATTTTTTTTGACATCGACAACTGACCTATAGTAGCTTTTTTGGGGCAGTTTCGATCCGACCCCAGCTTTCTAGACGTTAGCTCTAGCGGTTTTGTCGCCATGGCAAGTGCTGTTTTTTCCCGAAAAATCAGTACAAGTCCCCAAAAAGTTAGTTTATTCCTCCCGATTAATGGTTTAAATACCGATAATTCACCCGTTGGAAGGCTGTCCAGATAGAATAAAGAGAAAGTAGGAGTTTAGTTAAAATGTCTTTATCACTGATTACGCGTAAGTTTACGGTGGAAGAATACGAAAAAATGGCAACCGAGGGAATAATCAAACCCGATGAAAAAGTGGAATTAATTCGAGGAGAAATTATCAAAATGTCACCGATGGGAACCCGTCATGCTGCTGGTATAGCTAGATTAACTCAGTTACTTTATCGAAAATTTGGCGATCTTATTCTCTTAGGAGTACAAAACCCGATTAGATTAAATAATAATTCTCAACCAGAACCAGATTTAAGTTTACTAATACCTCGATCAGATTTTTATGTTGCTGCCTATCCTTGTCCTCAAGATATCTATTTAATTATTGAAGTTTCCGATTCTACCCTCGATTATGATCGCTATACTAAAATCCCTCTTTATGCGGAAGCAAATATTAAAGAGGTTTGGATTATAAATCTCAAAGAAGAATGTTTAGAAGTTTATCGTCATCCGCTGCAGGGTAGTTATCAAGATATTCAGAAATATTATCGAGGTGAAATTATTTTTATTGAATCCTTTCCAGAAATAGAGTTAACTTTAATTGAAATACTCGGTAATAAAAGTGAGATCAAGAGATAAACTTAGATTTCGTGAGGATTAATGCCTAATTCCCGCAGTTTATGGGCTAATCGTTCCGCTCGTTGTTTTTCCTGATTATAGCTAGTGAAAGCTTGTCCATCGGGATAAAAAAGCAACATTTCCGGTTCCCCTAACTGAAATTGAATTTATTAATTGATTTTTTTAAAATGGTAAGTAGCTGGTTTTAATTAAATTAAAAATGGATTTTGGGTTCGATCCCCCCAACCCCCCTTGATAAGGGGGGCTTTGATCCCTCCTTATTAAGGGGGATCTGACAATTTTTAACACCTAACTAATTAGAAAGAAAAAGAATACCCAAAAAGTTCTATCTACAACTTTTGCAAGAGGGATCAAGGAGAAAATCAAGGATTTACAATCTCGGTTTCAGAACAGTCCACTGGGTTACGGGGGCCATTGCTTTCCAACCTAAAAACTTGCCGACCGGTTCGGCTTTTTCAATGCCAATTCGCAGCAGTTCCCCTCCTAATTTACTATGCCATTGCAAGAGAACTAATTCGCTTTCAATTGTAACAGTATTGGCAACAAGACGACCCCCGGGGCGCAGGGCTAACCAACAGGTTTCCAATAGGTGGGGTGTGGTGATACCGCCACCAATAAAAATAGCGTCCGGTTGCGGTAAATCTTCCAGGGCGCTCGGTGCGATTCCGGCGACGATTTGCAGGTGGGGCGTTCCCAGGGCGGCGGCATTATCGGCAATGTATTGTAATCTGGTGGGATGATGTTCGATCGCAATAGCCTGGCAACGGCGATCGCTCCGCAGCCACTCAATGGCAATGGAACCACAACCCGCCCCCACATCCCAGAGCAATTGCCCAGGCAGGGGAACCAATCTACTCAGAGTGATAGCACGAACTTCTCTTTTTGTCAACTGTCCGTCATGATGGTAGGCAGAATCCGGCAGTCCTGGAAGGCGCGGCGCCCGGGTGGGGGGATGGGAGGAAATGCAGCTAATGGCGATGACATTTAAATCTGCCAGATATGTAAACTCCCAATCGTTGGCGATGCCTTGAATGTGGCGTTCTCGGGTTCCCCCTAGATGTTCTAAAACGGTGATGGAACTTTCGCCAAAACCTCCCTCCCTGAGCAGCCGAGCAGCGATCGCCGGAGTCTGAGCATCAGCGCTCAGTACCAGCAGTTTAGCGCCGGGATAAAGCACCCCATTCAACCAAGCCGGAGGCCGACCGCACAAACTCAAAGTTTCCACTTCACTCAGGGACCAACCCAAACGACTACAGGCAAGACTAAAGCTAGAAGGAGAGGGAATAATCGTCATTTCCTCCGGGGGAATCTGACGGGTGAGGGTGACACCAATCCCGTAGCACATGGGATCACCACTGGCCAAAACACAGACAGATTGACCACGACGGCGGATAATCTCGTTAATGGAGTCTTGAATGGGAGAAGTCCAGAGCAGTTTTTGCCGTTGATCCTCTGGGGGTAACATTGCCAGATGACGTTCACCACCGACAATAACTGATGCTAAAGAAAGCAGACTTCGCCCTACCGAACTTAACCCTTCTAAGCCATCTTCACCAATTCCTATGATCGATAGCCATTTCGACTGACAATTGCGATCCGCCATATTAAAAAAAATCGCTACTATTTCATTATCTGCCATCAGGCTCTATCCTTCAAACAAGATATAATCGGGTTAGTGCCAAGTTATACTTTGCACGGCTGCAACTTGCATTTTTTACTCAAGGACAATAGTATAGTTTAAGAGTCATAATTAGAAGCAAAGCACTCATTAAAAACATGATTAACCTAGAATTCACGGAAGAAGAAAAGAACTCACTGTATT
>NZ_JAPZSS010000149.1:0-1049 GCF_027532015.1 Microcystis sp. LE19-131.1A
GAGATTTAACAGGTGGCAAAATCGCGATCGCCAATCAGTGTTGGACGGGTGTAATTTCAGCTATTCAGTCATTATGAGGGTTATGACATTTTTGGTGGGGGTGCTAAAATCTGCTTCTAGCATCAAAATGAGAATTGCTGCTCTTCCATAATTTATGTTGCAAACCGTTGTTATAGGCAGTGAAGAACAGGGTATTGCCCACCGCCATCAGATTGCCGAACAAGGCACCGGGACCGGCAAAGTTGTCACTGACCAGAACCGTACCGGCCGCCGTGCCGTCGCTCTTCCATAATTCTCGACTGCCGGCAGTGAAGAACAGGGTATTGCCCACTGCCGTTAGATTTTGGGGGAAGGAACCATAGAAACCGGGGCGGATATCTTTGACCAGAACCGTACCGGCCGCCGTGCCGTTGCTTTTCCATAATTCTTGACCGTTAAGGCCGTCACGGGCGGTCAAGAACAGGGTGTTGCCCACTGCCGTCAATCTGCTGGCGGAGCGGATGTCGGCCACCGCAACTGTACCAGCTACCGTGCCGTCGCTCTTCCACAATTCATAACCGTTAACGTTGTCATCAGCGATGAAGTACAGGGTGTTGCCCACCGCCGTCAGATAGCGGGGGTAGGAGCTAAAGGCACCGGGACGGATATCTACTAAAAAAGGAGTTGACATGATTTTTTCTTGAATAAAGGGTGAAAATTAAACAATTAAGCCCCTAAAGAAGGCACCATCCACACGGATTGAGTGCCGTCGAGGACTGATAACTGGTTTCTGATACAAATCAAAGGCCCGATAGTTATAAATATACATTCTCTGGGAGAAATCTTTTTCGTACTGGCTCGGTATCTCTCAAACAAACCCGTTTTCTAGATATTGGGTTTAAGATGTTCTTATGGTTGTTCTAGGATTGGATTTTTGCCAAAGACTGCTTAAATTCTGCGAGAGAATTAGCGGTAGCTGCTAATTTAACAATCTCTTGTAATGTAGATAGTACCGAAACTTTATTCAGGTATTGTTCCACATCTAAAGGAACTTCACCTAAGCGAGCTTG
>NZ_JAPZSS010000198.1:0-2917 GCF_027532015.1 Microcystis sp. LE19-131.1A
AAGAATCAAAGTAGCCAAGATTCACGCTCGAATCACCGATAGTAGAAAAGACCATCTACATAAGCTAACCACTCAATTAGTTCGTGAAAACCAAACGATTGTGGTTGAGAATTTAGCCGTCAAGAATATGGTCAAAAACCCTAAATTATCTCAGGCAATATCTGACGTTAGCTGGGGAGAAATCACCCGACAATTAGCCTATAAATGCCGTTGGTACGGTAGAAATTACATCGAAATAGATAGATGGTTTCCTAGCTCTAAAAGGTGTAGTAATTGCGGGTACATTGCTGAGAAAATGCCGTTAAATGTTCGAGAGTGGGACTGTCCAGACTGTGGGACTCACCATGACCGAGATATTAACGCCAGTAAAAATATTTTGGCCGCAGGGCTTGCGGTGTCAGTCTGTAGAGCGACCATAAGACCAGAACAGAGTAAATCTGGGGCGGCAGGTGCGAAAAATCCTTCGGGAAAGAAGCAGAAACCCAAATCGTGAGGTTTGGGAATCGCCGTCCGTTTTACGGCGGCGAGGATGTCAAGGGAGTTTGCTAATCAAAATCGGTGGCACTGGTCAGTCCTATTTCTTTTTACCACCAAATCGAGACCAAAAACCGCCCTTGCGCTCTCCTTCCTCTTTTTGTCCTTTCTGGTCTGGCATTTCAGTATTAGAATTAATTACTTTATCTAGTTCCCGTTTGCTCCTAATCACCGTCGCATCTTTGGGGTTGGTTTGCCAAGCGCGATTGATATGAACCCGGGCCATGGATAGTTGATTTTGTCGCAGGTAGGCTAAACCGATCAGGGCGTGACAGATGCCATTATCCGGTTCTTGCCGCAGGGCATCGCGCAATTCTCGCAAAGCTTGGGCGGGGTTATTTTCGTCAAGAGAAGCTTGGGCGCGGCGAATATAGGCTTCTAGGGGCGATTCCTTCGCTTTAGCTGGGGCTGCCGTGGTGACAGTCGCTCTAACTAACTCGGACTGGTTAGTATTGCCCTGGGAGATAAAGACTTTCGGGGTGGTTTTCCTGCTGCCCTGACCTTCGGTTAAGATCAGATAAACGAGATTGAGTTCACTGAGTTGGGCGATTTTCTGATAGGTATTTTCCAGAGCGGTATATTGATCGATCGCCAAAGATTGCAGGATTTTTTGATAGACTAATTCGTAGTTAGCGCTAGATTGGGCTAGTTTTCTAGCTGGTTCGCTACTGATGGTGATTTTACTCAAATCTCTCCCCATTGCCTTGCCCATTTGTGCTAAAACAAGGCGAAATTCTTCGCGAGATAGATCGTGGCTCAGATGTTCGTAGGCGGGGTTAACTAATTTTGAAAGTAACTGATGAGCCTGTTCCTTTTCATCGGGGGTGTAAGTGCGACAGGTATCAGGATGGAGTTTATAGGCGATTTTTAAGTAACGCTGGCGAATCTCCTCCTGTTCGGCATCGATCGAGACTCCTAAAATAGCGAAGTGATCGATTAAATCATATTGAAATAATCCCTGGGAAATTGGAAAAGTCATAGAGAGTATCCTAACTTTAATCAAAATGATAATCGCATTAAAACTGAAAGCTCCAAGAGGCCGCTTTTTGCAGAGCTTGGCTTAAGGGGGTGTGAATCTGTCCGTTAGTAGCCAGGATTCGCCCCGTTTCTATCAAAAAAGGACTCTCATCGTAGGCGCTAATTTTACCCCCAGCTTCTTCGATCAGAATAACTCCCGCGGCCAGATCCCAGGGATTAATTCCTCGTTCCCAATAACCATCTAAGCGCCCACAGGCCACATCGGTTAAGTCGTTGGCAGCGGAACCGCTGCGGCGTACCCCTTGGGTCAGATGGGTCAAATAACAGAATTCGGCATAATTATTATCGGAGGTTTGACAGCGATCGTAGGCAAAACCCGTCACCAGTAAACTTTTTTCTAGTTCACCGGTCCGGGAGACATGGATGGGACGACGGTTCAGAGTGGACCCCAAACCCTGGGCTGCCCGAAATAGTTCCTTTCTAAAGGGGTTATAGATGACTCCTACTTTTGCTATCCCTGCGATCAGTAGTCCGATAGAGACGACGGATACGGGATAACCGTGGGCATAGTTGGTGGTTCCATCGAGAGGATCGATCGCCCAGAGATAGTCGCTATCGGTCCCTGGCAGTTTTCCCGATTCTTCCGCTAAAAACCCGTGTTTGGGAAAGTGACGGCCAATAATTTTGAGAATTTCTGTTTCCGCTCGACGATCTATTTCCGTCACTAAATCGCCCGATCGCCCTTTTTCTTCTATTGTCTCGATTTTACCCCAATTATCGAGGATAATTGTTCCCGCCGCTAGGGCGGCTTCGCTGGCAATGTCTAAGTATTTTTCTAATTGGCTGCTGGTATCTAGCACGATTAATCCCTAATCTATTCCTCATCTAAGGGTAAACCAAAACGCACTTTCCCACGAGCAAAAAAGCGACCGAATTGCAGTTCATAGACTTCATCTTCGTCTTGGGTGGCTACTTCCATATCGCCACGGGCATAACTGACACAAAGTAAAGCATAACCTCTGGCTTTTAATTCCGGCGATAGTCCGATCGCTTCTGGTTGATGGATATCTCCCGATAATACCCTGACCGCGCAGCTGGTACAAGCTCCATTGCGACAGGAAAAGGGTAATTGATAGCCCTGTTTTTCCAGACTGTGGAGTATATAGTTATCCTCAGGAACGGTGGTGGTAATTTTTTCGCCCGTCTGACGATTGTTAACGGTGATTTGATGATATTTAGTCATAGTTTAGTTAGGCGGAAATTAAAGCTGTAATTCTAGATAGTTCTGAATTTAGGTGCTATTTTGGTCAGCCGTCTTGATTATATCATAAATCATTGCTCAAATAGTCATCATAATCTCTATAAATACTTCCTGACAAAGGGGGCGGTTTTCGGGGAATTTGCC
>NZ_JAPZSS010000313.1:0-1556 GCF_027532015.1 Microcystis sp. LE19-131.1A
TCGGAAACCTCCGTCTCGGCGCTGATGTCGGGGGTGGTGGTAAAAGCTGGCATTTTTCCCCTCCTGCGCTGTGCTTTAATCCTAGAGGATTTGGATCCCCTAATTCGGCTTTTGGGGGTGCTAACGGCGATTTTTGGCGTACCCTATATGATTTTTGAAAAGGATAGCAAGCGGATGTTAGCCTTTAGCACGATCGTGCAGCTGGGTTTTATTTTGGCTGCCCCACCGGTGAGCGGTTTTTATACCCTTACCCACGGTTTAGTTAAATCTTGCCTATTTCTATTAGCGGGAGTTTTACCCAGTCGCAATTTTAAAGAATTACAGCAACAATCGATCCCTAATTCCCTCTGGATTGCTATTGTTATCGCCAGTTTTTCCATCTCTGGATTCCCCTTATTATCTGGTTTTGGGGCAAAAGCGTTAATGATGAAAAATTTATTACCTTGGCAAGAGGTAGCCATCAATTTAGCAGCCTTAGGTACAGCGATCGCCACTGCCAAATTTATCTTTTTACCCCACGCAAAAGTTACCACTGGGAGAAAGTTAACCTTGAGTGGTTGGTTAGGAATAATACTATTGTTAACTGCCTTATTTGTAGCCAATGCTGTCTATTTCGATGCCTACAATCTGGGAAATATCAGCAAAGCTTTAGGGATTATTGCTATCGGTTGGGGGTTGTATCTAGGGATATTTAAAAAGCTGTCCTTACAATTATCAAAAGCTTGGGAACAATTTGATAATCTCGTCGGTATGATGGCTGTTATGTTAATGCTGTTGTTCCTTTTAATTCTAGCCCAATTAGCTCCCTCATTCCTAGCTTTTAGCTAATAGTAACTATAGATCTTCACCAATTTACCGATTATTCAAGGGAGAAGCCGCAAAGCCTGAGAATTTTTTGATAAATTGGCACTCGATCAAGGATAATTAGAAAAAGTATTTTGACTCATAACCAAATCTAATCAAGAAGCCCAGTGACGATTCCCCCGCTAGAGTTGTTTGTATTCGCCACCGTTTTGTGCGGATTTTTAGGAACATTCCTGAAAAAAAACTTAATCATGAAGATTATCGCCATGGATGTCATGAGTACCGGCGTTATCGCCTACTATGTGGTGATTTCTTCCCGTGACGGTTTATTTACTCCCATCCTCGGTACAGTTAAACAGCAAAATTACGCCGATCCTGTACCCCAAGCAGTGATTTTAACAGCGATCGTCATCGGTTTTTCCATTCAGGCGTTAATGCTGGTGGGAGTGATGAAATTAGCCAAAGATAACCCCACCCTCGACAGTGCTGAGATTGAGAAGAATAATACACCATGAATACTTTAACGATCGCTTGGATAAGTTTACCCTTTTTGATCGGCTTTATCATCTATTTATTGCCGCGATTAGACAAATATCTGGCTCTCGCCGCCACTATTATCTCTCTCGCCTATTCTCTCCTTCTATTTAGCCAATCCTCCCCCATAACCCTCAACCTACTGGATAATTATGGCGTGAAACTGGTAGCCGATCAGTTAAGTGCCTATTTTATCCTCACTAATGCCCTAGTGACGA